>JAIDKM010000218.1 GCA_029051915.1 Alistipes sp.
CAGGTATCCCGGGTACCGGGCGAATTGCACCGTCGGTGCGAAGGTCTTGTTCTGAGAATTCCGCGACGACTGCCGTATTCACAGGCAAAAAGGACGGTTCCTTTCGGTTCCGTCCTTTTCGTATGGGCATGAAAAAAGGGTGAGCTACTTATATCGCACCGCTACGACCGCATACCCTTGCTCGATTCCTCGCCTGGGGGATTCTGCAGGAGCTGGTCGTATAAGACTCACCCGGCACAAAAGTAGGAAATTTTTATATCTTTGCAAAAATTTCGGAAAGCAATGCGTAAAAAAATCCTTTATGCCTCTCTGGCCCTTGTCGCTGCGATTGCGATCGCGGGTTCGATCGTTCTCGTACAGTTTCGGGGCAATGCCGTGCCCGAGAGGTACGAGCTCTTCGTCAGTTCGAAGGCCGGTTACGAGCAGCTCGTCGATTCGTTGATGCCGCGGATCAGACATCGGGCCGCATTCCGTTATTACGCTCGGCGGCTCGATCTGGCCGAGAGTTTCAAGCCGGGCCACTACGAGCTCGAGCCCGGCATGAGCGTGATCCGCATCACCCGCGTTCTCAAGTTGGGATTGCAGACTCCCGTGCGTGTTACGATCAACAACGTGCGTACTTCCGCTCAGTTGGCTCAGAAGCTCGCCCGACAGCTCGATGCCGATTCCGTCGAATGGATGCAGGAGCTCGCTTCGCAGGAGCAGGCCGCCCGGATCGGGTTCGACAGCTTGACGCTCTTTTCGATGTTCGTTCCCGATTCCTACGAGTTCTATTGGACTGTTTCGCCCGGAGAGTTTCTGCAGCATATGAGGCGTGAGTACGACCGTTTTTGGACGTCCGAGCGCGATCGGTTGCGCAAGCGCAGCGGGCTGAGCCGGACGGAGGTCATGACTTTGGCGTCGATCGTCTACGAGGAGACCCGTCGGAGCGACGAAATGCCTCGCGTGGCCGGGGTCTATGTCAACCGCCTGCGTAAGGGAATTCCTTTGCAGGCCGATCCGACAGTCAAATATGCGATGCAGGATTTCGCATTGCGGCGTATTTTGCACAAGCACCTGAAATATCCGTCGCCCTATAATACCTATATAAATAAAGGATTGCCGCCTTCGCCCATCTGCATGCCGGGCAAGGATGCCATCGAGGCCGTTCTTCATTTCGAGGATCACGATTATATCTTCTTCTGTGCGCGGCCCGAATTCGACGGGTACCATAATTTCGCCAAAACCTACACCGAGCATCTGGCTAATGCACGTGCTTACAGCGCCGAACTGAACCGGCGGAACATCAAGTAGCCGTTTTAGAATGAAAAGCCCGCCGGTCAAGGCGGGCTTTTCCAATGCGGGAAGTCTCCTTTATTTCTCGATCGTGTCGGAATTCTGGTTGTAGGCTTTCGCTACGCATTTCCATTCTCCGTCGATTTTCAGCAGCAGCAGATAGTCCGTGAAGTCGATGCGGCCTCCCCAGCCTTCTTCGAGTACCCGGACTACGGCTAGCGTCTCTTCGACGGCCACCACATCGATTCGGGCCTTGAATCCTTCGCCGGCGCCGACCGTATCGACATTGCGGTAGAACTGGTCGATGGAACCGCGTTCCATTTTTCCGTCAAGAATGCCGAACAGCACGGCATCTTCGGTGAATAGTTCGCGGGCATGGCTGCTGTTGCCTTCCGCTACGCTTTTTACAAATTTCCGAGCAGCTTCTTCTACTGCTGCATATTCCTTGATCGGATCGCGCATGGTGTTTGTGTTGTTGGTTTGACTGGGGCAAAGATATGGGGTAGTGTCGGTTATTACAAGTACTGAAAAATTTTTCGGGTACCGATAATTTTCTCTGTATGTCGCCCGATCGGGCAATTATGTTTATTTTTGCATTGCAAAAAGATCCGCCCATGTACGAAAGAAAAATTCCGGTCGACTTGAGTTGTCCTTTGCGGTTGACCATGAGCCTCATCAATTCCAAATGGAAGTCTTGCATCCTCGACGAACTGCGCCACGGCTCCATGCGCCCCAGCGAGCTTCATAAGGCGTTGCCCGAGGCCGCGCCGCGCGTGCTGGATTTGCAGTTGCGGGAGTTGGCGGAGGACGGATTGGTCGTGAAAACCATCTTTGCGGAGCTCCCGCCGCGTTCAGAATACGCCATCACGGAGTTGGGGCGGTCGTTGTTGCCGATCCTCGATGCCATGATCGCCTGGGGCGAGCGCAACAGCGCCTTGTTCGAACGAAAGTTCGGCACAATGGATTGAGTGTGCCGATCGTTCTCTTGATGCGCCGGTCGTTGCCGCATTGCGTTTTATTTTCGGATAGTTTCTCGTTTTCCGGCGTTTTTGCGTATATTTGTGATCCATGCTTACGAAAATTTACGGTCAGAATCCTTCGGAACGCGAGTTGCAGCGGGTCGTCTCGGTGCTCGGGAGCGATGGAATCATCATCTATCCCACCGACAGCGTTTACGCTTTCGGTTGTTCGCTTCGTTCGGCCAAAGCCATCGAGCGCTTGCGGCGGTTGAAAGGGAAGACCGAGTTTTCGTTGGTCTTTTCCGATCTCGCGCAGGTCGCGGAGTTCTGCCGTGTGGACAATGCTGCATTCCGGGTGTTGAAGCGTAATTTGCCGGGGCCTTTCACTTTCGTGTTGCCGGCTTCGTCGCGGGTGCCCGACAAGACGCTCGGCAAGCGGAAAACCATCGGTGTGCGCATTCCCGCGAATCCCGTTGCCCGGGCGATCGTCGATATGTTGGGAGCTCCGTTGGTTACCGCTTCGGTGCCTGGGGACGACGAGACGGAGTATACCACGGACCCCGAGTTGATCCACGAGCGCTATGGCCGTGAGATTCCGTTGGTCGTCGACGGCGGGGTAGGCGACAGCGTTCCTACTACGGTCGTCGATCTCTCGGACGGAGAGCCGGAGATCTTGCGTGAGGGCAAGGGTGAATTAGGATAGTCGATTTAATAAATAGTTCTTTACAATGAAAAATTCTTTCTGGAGCGATGCTGCCCGGTGCGGCGCTTACGTAGGATTGTTGTTGGCCGTGTCGTCCGTTTTGGAGACGGGCATGGCACTTTCCGGCAAATTGGGACTCTATGCGGTCATCATCTTCGAGTGGTTGGCGGCCGTGGCGTTGCATTTCTATTTGTTGTTCCGTTTCACACGCCGGCGTTCCGCGCTCTATACCGCCGAGGAGGGTTTCTCGTTCGGCCAGGGCTATGGTTACGTGCTTTCCGCTTCTTTGTTGGCCGGTTTGATCCTCGGCGTGGTCAATTACATCTTCGTCCATTTGATTTTGGGCTACGAGCATTACATCGGACGCGTTTCCGACACCATGACCCGACTCGTCAGCATGAGCGGTGGCCAGAACGCTTCCGTAACGATGCTCGTCCAGCAGTTGCAGAATACGCCCGAACCGTCGCTCTTCGCCACGATCTGGAGCGGTATCTGGTCGAGCCTGCTTTTCGGCGCCGTCTTCGGCCTGATCGTTGCCGGGGTGTCGTCGCGTGCGCCGCAACTCTTTTCCGACAGCAATTCCGACCATGAATAATCCCGATATTTCGGTCGTCGTTCCGCTCTACAACGAGGAGGAGTCGTTGCCCGAGTTGACCGCATGGATCGACCGGGTGGCCGTCGCCCACGGCTTGTCTTACGAGGTGATCTTCGTCGACGACGGTTCGTCCGACGGTTCTTGGAGGGTCATCGAGTCGCTCCGGCAGCAGTTTCCCGCCGTGCGGGCCATCGGTTTCGCTCGTAATTACGGCAAGTCGGCCGCGCTCTATTGCGGCTTCGAGGCCGCTCAGGGCGAGGTCGTTTTCACTATGGACGCCGATCTGCAGGATTCGCCCGATGAAATTCCCGAATTACGGAGAATGATCCTCGAAGAGGGCTACGACCTCGTTTCCGGTTGGAAGAAGAAGCGCTACGATCCCGTTGGCAAGCGGTGGCCCAGCAAGTTTTTCAATTGGACGGCCCGCATTGCGTCGGGCATCCGTCTGCACGATTTCAATTGCGGTCTGAAGGCTTACCGGCGCAAGGTCGTCAAGTCCATCGAGGTCTACGGCGAGATGCACCGCTTCATCCCCATCCTCGCCCGGAAAGCCGGATTCCGCCGCATCGGCGAAAAGGTCGTCGAGCATCGTGCCCGAAAATACGGATGTTCCAAATTCGGGCTCGAACGCATGGTCAAAGGGTACCTCGACCTCATCACCGTCTTGTTCATGTCCCATTTCGGACGGTCGCCCATGTATTTCTTCGGCGGACTCGGCACGCTTATGTTCCTTTTCGGCGGCGTTACTACCGTCTGGATCATCGTCGCCAAGCTCTGGAAGCAGTCGCACGACTTGCCCCTCAGACCCGTCGCCGACCAGCCGTTGTTCTATCTTGCGATGCTCGCCGTTATCCTCGGCGTCCAGTTGTTTTTGGCCGGATTCCTCGGCGAGCTCGTCAACCGCGGTTCTTCGGATCGCAACAAGTATCTGATCGATAAAAATCTGTAGTCATGATCCAGCGTATTCAGTCGCTCTACCTCTTGTTCGTCTCCGCGTTGATGGCCGTCGCGTGCTTCGCTCCGTTGGCTTGGTTCGCGGGCGATGCCGGCGAATTCCGGCTTTATGCCTTTTCGCTCCGGGTGTTCGGGGGCGAGGCCGTGCAACAGACACTCTGCATGGGCGTGCTTTTCTCGCTTGCTTGCTTGTTGCCGTTCGTTACGATTTTTCTTTTTCGGCGGCGTCTGCTTCAGATCCGCCTGTGCGTCGTCGAGGCGGTCTTGTTGGTCGGTGCTCTCGTCATGGAGGGGATTTATTACTTCCTCAGTTGGCGGGTCTTCTCCGGCTTGACGTTCCACATGCAGGGTTTCTGCGTCTCCATCGCGTTGCCTGTCGTCGGTCTCGTGTTCGTTTGGTTGGCTGCCCGCGCTATTATGCACGATGAATTGCTCGTGCGCGCTGCCGACCGAATCCGGTAGCGTTCGCCTCTTCTCTCTCCGGCATCCATCCGAAACGATGGGTGCCGGATTCTTTTTGTCCCGTCGTTCGCGTTTTTTCGTATTTCCGTATGATTCGCCCTCTTTTTAATATAAAAAAGGTGGCAGGAACTTTGTGCATCGATAAAATAATCGTTAACTTTGAGCAACAATATTACTATTATGTTAAAT
>JAIDKM010000219.1 GCA_029051915.1 Alistipes sp.
CCGCCCGCTTCCGCAAGGCGTTCAATACGGCGTTCAACGCTCTCATCAATAAGTATAAGCACGGCGTCATGCTCTTCATCAAGCACAAATGGTTGATGTGGGCTACGTTGTGCCTGTCGTTGGTCGCTCTGGTCTTGTTGATGAACACCACCAAGACCGGTCTTGTCCCCGACGAGGACCAGGGTACCATCATGGTCAACGTTACCACCGCTCCGGGTACTTCTCTCTCCGAAACCAACGAGGTGATGATGGAGCTCGGACGGCGCCTGAGAGCGATTCCGCAGATTCGCGACTTCAACCAGGTCGCCGGCTACGGCATGATCGCCGGCCAGGGCAACTCCTACGGTATGTGCATCGTCAAGCTCAAGGACTGGGAGGATCGTCCCGACAAGCAGGACGCCGTCAACGCCGTCATCGGACAGATCTACGCCCGCACGGCCGACATGAAGAACGCCCAGATCTTCGCCGTCGCTCCGCCCATGATTTCGGGTTACGGTACTTCCACCGGTTTCAACATGTACTTGCAGGATCGTGCCGGCGGCGATATCAGCGATTTCTATAACGTCTACCTGCAGTTCATCGGGGCCTTGAACCAGCGGCCCGAGATCGAGCGCGCCTATTCGACTTTCAGCATCAACTTCCCGCAGTATATCGTCGACATCGACGCTGCGAAGGCCAAGCGGGCCGGAATCTCGCCTACGGATATCCTCGCCACGCTCTCGGGTTACTACGGCGGTCAGTACGTCTCCAACATCAACCGCTTCTCGAAGGTCTACCGCGTGATGATCCAGGCCGATCCCAAATATCGCCTCGACACCGAGTCGCTCAACAACGTCTTCGTGCGCATGCAGAACGGCGAAATGGCTCCCATCAGCCAGCTCGTGGAGTTGACCAAGGTCTACGGCCCCGAGGTCTTGAACCGTTTCAACCTCTACAACTCGATCGCCGTAACCGGTACGTCCGCCGACGGTTATTCGTCGGGCGACGCCATCGAGGCGATCCGCGAGACGGCCGCCCGGGTGTTGCCCAAGGGCTACAGCTTCGAGTTCGGCGGCATCACCCGCGAGGAGGCTCAGACGGGTAGCAATACCACCATCATCTTCGGCATCTGCATCTTGCTGATCTACCTCATTTTGAGCGCCCTCTACGAAAGTTTCATCATTCCTTTCGCCGTCATTCTGTCGGTTCCGTGCGGTCTGATGGGTTCGTTCCTCTTCGCCAAGTTCATGGGCCTGGAGAACAACATCTACCTTCAGACGGGTCTCATCATGTTGATCGGTCTGTTGGCCAAAACGGCCATCTTGCTCACCGAGTACGCCGGCGACCGGCGCCGCGCAGGCATGTCGCTCACGCAGGCCGCCGTCTCGGCCGCCAAAGTCCGTCTGCGTCCTATCTTGATGACCGTGTTGACTATGGTATTCGGTATGATCCCGTTGGTGTTGGCCAGCGGCGTGGGCGCCAACGGCAACTCGACGCTCGGTACGGGTGTCGTCGGCGGCATGATCGTCGGTACGTTGGCTTTGTTGTTCCTCGTGCCGACCCTCTTCATCGTCTTCCAG
>JAIDKM010000022.1 GCA_029051915.1 Alistipes sp.
GTCCCTTGCCCGTCTACGGCCGGGGCGAGAACGTGCGCGACTGGCTCTACGTCGAAGACCACGCCCGGGCCATCGACACCATCTTCCACCGCGGCCGTACGGCCGAAACCTACAACATCGGGGGATTCAACGAATGGCGCAACATCGATCTGGTGCGGCTGCTCGTCCGCACCGTCGACCGGCTCCTGGGCAATCCGGAGGGTTTCTCCGACTCCCTGATTACGTTCGTAACGGATCGCGCGGGCCATGACCTGCGCTATGCCATCGACAGCTCCAAGCTCAAACGGGAGCTGGGCTGGGAACCGAGCCTGCAATTCGAGGAGGGCATCGAAAAGACGGTGCGCTGGTACCTGGACAACCAGGCATGGATGGACAACGTTACCTCGGGCGAATACCGCAACTACTACCGCCAATACTACGGCGAATAGCTCACGCCTTGCGGCTCAGCTCGGCAAGTTCTCCGCGGACGAAAGAGACCAGCGCCTGCGGTGCGACCTTGAGTTGCAGGCCCCGCATCCCGGCACTGATATAGATAAAAGGATAGTCGACGGCCGTGGCGTGAAAATAGGTGGGCAGCGCTTTCTTCATCCCTACGGGCGAACAGCCGCCACGGATATAGCCGGTCGAGGGCAATAGTTCTTTCATCGGAATCAGATCGGCTTTCTTGTTGCCCGACACACGCGCCGCAGCCTTAAGATCGACCTCATGATCGCCGGGCACAACACAGACGAAAAGTCCCGTGCGATCGCCCCGCAGCACCAGCGTCTTGAATACGCACTCGATCGGCTCGCCCAGTTGTTCGGCGACATGCGTCGCCGCCAGATGCTCCTCATCGACCTCGTAGGGCACCAGTTCATAGGCGATGCCGGCTCGGTCGAGCAGGCGGGCAGCATTGGTTTTTTCGATCTTCGTGCGGGCCATGGCTGAAAGTTTTCGCCGGCAAAGTTACGCCAAATTTGCAGATTTCA
Organism: Alistipes sp.; assembly: GCA_029051915.1. Taxonomy (GTDB): domain Bacteria; phylum Bacteroidota; class Bacteroidia; order Bacteroidales; family Rikenellaceae; genus Alistipes. The sequence continues at coordinate 969 of JAIDKM010000022.1, forward strand.
TTACCTTTACGGCCCATAAAAACCGAAAAACGATGATTCGAGGAGCATTATTCGACATGGACGGCACGCTGGTCGACAACAGCGCGGTGCACGTCCGGGCATTCGAGATTTTCTGCGAGCGCTACGGCGTGAGCGACTGGCAGGAGAAACTCGCACAGGCCTTCGGCATGGGTAACGACGACATCATGCGTGCGATCATGCCTGCGGAGATCATCCGCACGCAAGGCATGGAGGCACTGGCCGATGAACAGGACGCGCTCTAGCGCGAGATCTACACCCCCACCATCCGACCGGGCGAAGGATTGGGCGAGCTGTTGGAGCGTCTGCATGCGGCCGGCATCCGTTGTGCCGTAGGATCTTCGGGCTGCCGCACGAACATCGACTTCGTGTTGGAAAAATGCGGCATCGGAGGTTATTTCGACGCCATCGTCTCCGGCGACCGGGTCTCGCATTGCAAACCCGATCCGGAAATCTACCTGACTGCCGCCGCCGCACTGGAACTCGAGCCGTCGGAATGCGTCATTTTCGAGGATGCTAAAGCCGGCATCGAGGCTGCCCGCCGGGCAGGCGCCGGACGGATCGTAACACTCACCACAACCCTGTCGCGCGACGTCCTGACCAACGAAACCGCAACGGATCTGATTATCGACACCTTCGCCGATATCACCGACATCCGAACAATTCTGCAATAACATGTTACGAGGTATCGCCACCGTCGTATTGCTCGTCGTGTCGAACGCCTTCATGACATTGGCTTGGTACGGGCATATCGCCTTCAAATCGCGGCTCGAACGCTTCGGGCTGACGGCCATCGTACTGCTGAGCTGGGGCATCGCCCTTTTCGAGTATTGTTTTCAGGTGCCCGCCAACCGCATCGGCTCCGCACAGTTCGGGGGCCCGTTCTCCATCTGGGAGCTCAAGGTTCTGCAGGAGGTCGTCTCGCTCTCGGTCTTCACGCTCTTCGCGTTGGTATTCATGCGCTCCGACTCGCTCCGTTGGAACCACCTCGCCGGCTTCGTCTGCCTGGTGCTGGCTGTTTACTTCATCTTCCGGAAATAACCAAATAAGAAAGGAAGGATTCCTGTTGGGAATCCTTCCTTTTTTACGCTTTCGCGCAGCTTCTTCGCCTTAGGGGTCTTTCTCCCTCCCCTCCGGCTCCGCCCCGGCTTAACGAAGATCTTCCGGAATGCCATCGCAGCGCACATAGACCGAAACGTCTTCCGGATCGTCCAGCGCCGTCCACACCATCCGCTCGGCCGTGAAATCGCCGATCAGATAGTCGTGGTTCCAGCCGCCCGTACCGTGGTCGTAAAGGCCGCGGATAATGTATCCCACACCTTCATCTTCCAGAATATTGAAGCGGCCCGTCAGCAGACGCGGCAGGAAGCTGTCCAGATTCTGATACATCTCGAACAACATGTCCTTGCGGATGAATTCAATGTAGACATAGCTGCCTTCGGCCAGCGTTTCGCCGTTGAATTGCGCCAGCTGCCATGTCCCCGCAATGTTGTTCGCATTGGGAGTCAGGCGGGGTTCCGCCACGTCGTCATCGTCGCAGGCTCCGCAGAGGGCCAGCGCCAGCGAGAGAAACGCGATCTTGAAAAG
>JAIDKM010000220.1 GCA_029051915.1 Alistipes sp.
GTCGTGTATCGCGACACCGCAGCAATGATGCGGTCGACCGGGAAAAGCATCTCTTTCGTGCAGCCTCGTTGGCGCACTTCTCCGTTGACGGTCAGTTCGAAGCGGAGGTTCTGCACGTCGCCTCCCAGTTCGGACAGCGGCAGGAATTCGGGCGAGAGGGCTGCCGAGCGGTCGAAGGCTTTGGCCCGTTCCCAGGGGAGTCCTTGCGCGATCGCTTCGCGTTGCAGATCGCGGGCCGTGAAGTCGATGCCCAGGCCCACTTCATCATAGTAGCGGTGCGCGAACTTCTCCGCGATCGAGCGGCCTACGCGGTTGATGCGTACCACCAGTTCGCATTCATAGTGTACTTCACGCGAGAAGGCCGGAATGTAGAACGGGTCGTTGTTTCGCAGCAGCGCCGTGTCGGGTTTCAGGAACCAGACCGGTTCCGCCGCCGCTTCGGCTCCGCCCGGCGCCAGTGCCGTGTCGCGGTGCAGTTCTTCGGCATGCGCCGCATAATTTCTTCCTATGCAGATGATTTTCATCGGTTATTTGTCTCGATCGGTTTTTTCGGCACGCAGTTCTTCCACCATCCTGCGCGCGAAGCGTTCGCTGGCTCCGGGGCCTCCGATGATCGTGCGCAGTTCTTCGAAGTCGGCCAGCATCCGGGTTCGTTTTTCTCCGCCCGCCGCAATGGCCCGCAGTTCGCGTTCGGCCCGGTCGACCGAAAGATCCGACTGGATGATTTCCGTTACCGCTTCGCGTCCCAGGTTGAGGTTCACCAGCGATACCCACGGAATCTTCAGTACGTAGGGTTGCAGCTTGACTTGAAACCACAGCGTCCGGTATACCACCACTTCGGGCACCCCCAGCAGTGCCGTTTCGAGGGTCGCCGTGCCCGAGGTTACGACGGCCGCTTCGGCCGCATGGAGCGTTTCGTAGGTCTGGTCGCAGACGTAGCGCAGGTCGCTGCCGGCCATGTAGCGGTCGTAGAGCGACTTTTCGAGCCACGGCACTCCCGTTACCACGAATTGATGTCCCGGGAAGCGGTGCGCAAGTTTCGCCATCAGCGGCAGGTTGTCGCGGATTTCGCCGCGGCGACTTCCCGCCACCAGCGCCACGATGGGCCGTTCGTCCAGCCCGTGTCGGCGGCGGAATTCTTCGGGCGTGGGGAGTTCGGTTCGCCGCGCTTCGAGCGCATCGACCAGCGGATTGCCTTCGAAGACGGGTTCGATGCCTTTGCGGGGGAAGTAGCTGCGTTCGAAAGGGAAGATGATGAACAGTCGGTCGACATACTTGCGGATCGACTCGACTCTCCATTCGCGCCAGGCCCATACTTTGGGGGCTATGTAGTAGTACGTGCGGATGCCGCGTTCTTTGGCCCAGCGGGCCATCTTCATGTTGAATCCGGGGTAGTCGATCAGAATCAGCACGTCGGGGGCGAATGCGGCTACGTCGGCCTGGCATTCGCGCATCTGGCGTTTGATCGTCCGCAGGTTCCGCAGCACCTGCACGATCCCGAAGTACGAGGTTTCGCGGTAGTGTTTCCGCAGGTTTCCGCGCCCGCCCGCTTCGGCCATGCGGTCTCCGCCCCAGAAGCGGAATTCCGCTTCCGGATCGGCTTTTTTGAGTCCTTCGATCAGGTTGGCGCCGTGCAGGTCGCCCGAGGGTTCGCCGGCAAGAAGATAGTACTTCATCTTAATTTTTCATTCTTCATTCTTCGGTTTCCAAAAGATCCGGCCGCAGCCGCTGCGTTCGTTCGTAGGCTTGTTCGTCCTGCCAGCGGGCGATTTCGGCGAAGTTGCCCGAGAGCAGCACGTCGGGCACGCGCCAGCCGCGGAATTCAGCCGGCCGCGTGTAGACCGGCGGCGCCAGCAGGTTGTCTTGGAACGAGTCGGTCAGGGCCG
>JAIDKM010000221.1 GCA_029051915.1 Alistipes sp.
CCCTGAATCAACAAGACGCCGATGGTGAGGAACCGAGTCCACTGGTTCATCTTGCGGCGGCCGCTCTCACCCTCCTTCTGCATCTTCTGGAAATACGGGATCATCATGCCCATCAACTGGATGACGATCGAAGCGGTGATATACGGCATGACTCCGAGCGCGAAGATTGCGGCGTTGCCGAACGCACCGCCGGAGAAGACGTCCAACAGACCCAGAAGTCCGTTGCCCTCCAACTGGCTGGCGTACGCCGACCCCTCGCCCAAGGCGTTGGGATCGATGCCCGGAATCACGATGAAACTACCCAAGCGATAGACCAGGAGCAACCCGATCGTGAACAAGACACGAGTGCGGAGCTCCTCGATCTTATAGATATTCTTGAGCGTTTCGACCAATTTCTTGTTGGTCGCCAAAAAGGCGATGACCACCAAAAAGACGATACCAACAACGAGATACTGATTCATAATTGTGGGATTCTAAGATCTTACAATTTTTCGACGCTGCCCCCGGCGGCCGCGATAGCCTCCTGGGCGCTCTTCGAGAAAGCATGGGCCTTGACCGTCAACGCTTTGGTCAACTGGCCGTTGCCCAAGATCTTCACCTTATCCTTCGACGAGATGAAACCTGCGCCGACGAGCGTCTCGACCGTGATCTCCGAAAGAGACTTCTTAGCGGCCAGCTCCTCGAGCGTCGAGAGGTTGATGGGCTTGAACTCGACGCGCTTCAGGTTCGTGAAACCGAACTTCGGCAGACGACGCTGCAAGGGCATCTGACCGCCCTCGAAGCCCAACTTGCGCGAGTAACCCGAACGAGACTGGGCACCCTTGTTACCACGAGTCGAGTAACCGCCGTGGCCCGAACCTGCACCGCGCCCGACACGCTTGTCGTGGTGCGTAGAACCCTTTGCGGGTTTGAGATTATTGAGTTCCATTGTGAAATGTACTTCTTGAAATTAAACTTATTCTACGGTCTCGACCTTGACCAGGTGCTTCACGCGCTCCAGCATACCCTTGATGATAGCCGAATCCTCGTGCTCGACGCTTGCGTTAATCTTCCTGAGACCCAGCGCGTCGAGGTTCTTGCACTGACGCTCCGTAGCGCCGATGCGGCTCTTGACCTGAGTGATTTTCAACTTTGCCATTTGTCCGAAAAGAATTAACCGTTAAACACCTTGTCCATCGAGATGCCGCGCAGACGGGCCACGCTGTAAGCATCGCGCAACTCGCACAGAGCGCCGATGGTAGCCTTCACCAAGTTGTGGGGGTTCGACGAACCCTTGCTCTTGGCGAGCACGTTCTTGATACCCAACGACTCCAACACGGCACGCATGGCACCGCCGGCGATGATACCCGTACCCGGAGCGGCCGGACGGATCATGACGAGCGAACCGCCGTAGCGATACTCCTGCTTGTGGGGAATCGTACCCTTGATGACGGGGATCTTGACGAGGTTCTTCTTGGC
>JAIDKM010000222.1 GCA_029051915.1 Alistipes sp.
GCTTCGAGCAACGAGCAGCCGTTCGTCCGACGGACATACTCGATCAGATTCACCAGCACCTCGGAATCGGTGCTGCTGCGGAACGTATAGCCGTTTTCGACCAGCGCATCTTTGAGTACGCGGTAATTTTCGATGATGCCGTTATGGATCAGCGCGATATTCTCCGACTCGGAATAGTGGGGATGGGCATTCACATCGTTCGGAACGCCGTGCGTAGCCCAGCGCGTATGTGCGATGCCGATGGTGCCGCCGAGATTCTTGCCCTCCAGGAAGTGCTCCAGATCCTCGACTTTGCCTTTGCATTTATATACGTTGAGTGCCCCGTCCGTACCGACCAGTGCGACACCCGCGCTGTCGTAACCGCGATATTCGAGTCTGTGAAGTCCTTTGAGAAGGATCGGGCAAGCATCGCGCCTGCCAAGATAACCAACAATTCCGCACATAATTATTCTATTTGGAGTGCAAAAATACGAAATTTTTCCAATCCGCGATACAAGCCAACGGCGAAATATTGCATAACACCCGCACTAACGGGCGAAATACTTATAAAACAGCGGAATGGTTTCCACACCCTTGAAAAACTGATCGAGTCCGAAGCTCTCGTTGGGCGAGTGGATCGCATCTTCGGCCAAGCCGAAACCCAACAGCAGCGACTTGATGCCCAGAATCGATTCGAATCCGCTGATAATCGGAATCGAGCCGCCCGAATAAAAGGGCAGCGGCTTGCGACCGAACGTCTCCGTTACGGCCCGTTCGGCAGCTTTGTATGCCGGCATGTCGGTCGGCGCCACGTAGGGCATGCCGCCATGCAGCGATTTCACCACCACTTTGACACTTTTGGGCGCGATTTTCCGGAAATGTTTTTCGAAAAGTTTCGCGATCTTGCGATAGTCCTGATTCGGCACCAAGCGCATCGAGATTTTGGCCGTTGCTTTCGAGGGGATCACCGTCTTCGTTCCTTCACCGATATAGCCTCCCCAAATGCCGTTCACGTCGAGCGACGGGCGAATCCCCGTTCGTTCGAGCGTCGTAAAACCGGCTTCGCCCTCTACATCGCCGATCTGCAACGAACGTTTGTAAGCAGTCAGATTGAAAGGCGCCTTGTTGAATGCCCGGCGTTCGGCTGGCGTCAGTTCCCGGACATCGTCATAGAATCCCGGAATCGTAACATGACCCTCATCGTCGATCAGCCCGGCAATCAGGCGCGCCAGCACATTGGCCGGATTGGCCACCGCTCCGCCAAAAAGACCGGAATGAAGATCCTTATCGGGCCCCGTTACTTCAACTTCCATATAAGATAATCCGCGTAATCCGCAGGTAATCGACGGAGTAGACATCGATAGCATCGACGTGTCGGAAACCAGAATA
>JAIDKM010000223.1 GCA_029051915.1 Alistipes sp.
CGAGGGAGGCGAAGATCTCCCGGTTGTGCACGGCGAAAAGGGGCGCTTCGTCCGCCGTGCGGCAGATCCCTTCCCGGTCGCAGCGGATCACCGTTGCGAGGTCCGTCGTTTCGGGGCGCCTCCGAGCCAGCAGAGCCGTTGTTTCTCGGGCCGAGGTCGGCAGGTCGATGAACGGAAATTCGTAATGTAGAACTCGGGCATCGGGCGTTACGCTGCGGAGGGCATATCCCTTGTAGAGCGAGAGCCCTGCCGGCAGCAGGCGTTCCCGACCGTCGGCCGTTATTTCGATCCGTACGAATCCCGAGACCGTCGGCGGATAATGTTCTGTGCACGCCACGGCTGCGATCCGGCGCTCCAGTTCGTCGATGTCGGGTGCGTATTCGCAAGCGAAAAGCCTGCGGGCCGCCTTTGCGAGTATCTCCGCATGGAGGGCCACCAGCCGCGGAATACCTCCTGCCACGTGAACGGTCTGGTATAGATAGAGTTCGCTCACAGGAGGAAAATTTTGAGCAGCAGCTCGCGCAGCAGCTCGCCGTCGGGAGCGCCGCCCGTGTTCATGCCCTTGCTCTTGGCGTCGTATTCGCGCAACAGTCCCAGAACCTGGAAGACTTTGCGGTTGTCCCAGAGCGCGGCGTGTTGTTTGATTTCGTTGATGACGAACGTGTTGTTCTTGCGCAGGATGCGCATCAGCTCGGTGTCCTGCGGAAACGGCTGTCCCTTGTGGCGCGAGAGCCATCGCAGGTAGTTGAGCACGAAAAGTTCCTTGAACTGCCCGAACAGCGCCATGATCGTCAGCAGCAGCGGGTTGTCTTTGGGATTGCGCGAAAAATGGTCGGCGATCAGCAGGGCGCGGGCCATGTCGCGGGTCATGACGGCTTTGCAGAGCTCGAAGTTGTTGAAATCTTTCGAAATGCCGATGTTGGACTCGATGTCGGCATCGGTGATCTTCGTCTTCCCCTCGGGGAGCGAGACCGACAGCTTTTGCAGTTCGTTGGCGATCTTCGAGATGTTGGTGCCGAGATGGTCGGTCAGCATCGACAACGCTTTGGGGTCGATGCTCATTCCTCGTTGCTTGGCGAACTGCTGGAGCCAGGCGATAATCTCGTAGTCGCGCGGCTGGATCGATTCGAGCACGGCGCCGTTGGCTGCGCAGCTTTTGTAGAAGGCCGATCGTTTGTCGACCGTCTTCTCCTTGTGGCAGATCACCAGGATCGTCGTGGGCGAAGGCTTCTGCGTGTAGAGCGAAAGTTTGTCGAGACCCCGCAGCTGCTGCGCCTCCTTGACGATCACCACTTGATACGATCCCATCATCGGCATCTGGCGGCAGAGGTTGATGACCTGTCCTGCCTCCGAATCCTTGCCGTAAACCGTGATCTGATTGAAGGCGCGTTCGGCTTCGTCGAGCACGCCGGTGGCCAGTTGCTCGCAGAGGGCGTCGATGAAATAGCTCTCTGCACCCATCAGCAGGTAGACGGGGGCGTAGCGCCGGGCGGTTACTTCGGCGGCCATGCGTTCGTATTGGGCGACCGTGTCGCGGAATCGGATAGCGCTTTTTGCCATAGGGTCAGACGATCTCTTTGATGATGCGTAACACGTTCTCGGTCTCCTCGGTCAGCCGGTAGCGGTCGTCGATGCGGCGGCCTACCAGCCAGACGATGTCGTCGCCCGACAGCAGCACGAACTGCCGCTGTTTCTCGGCCGCCGGGACTTTGGCGTCTATAAGGAAGTCGCTCACTTTCTTGCGGCCCGTCATGCCGTAGGGAACGAACCAGTCGCCCTCCTGCCAGCGGCGGAGCGTGAGCGGATATTGCAGTTTGTCGGCGTCGACCTGCGCGATCTGTTCGGGTACGCCGAAATCTTCGATGGCGTCGATGTCCGTATGTTCGTAGTGGAGTACCGAGTTGCCGCAGTAGCTGCGCGGAGTGTCGCGATCGATCTGCGCCGTGCAGGGATCGTCGTCGGGGATGGGCGCTATGACGATCGTTCCCCGGTCGATGCAGGCCATCCGTTCGCGCGAATAGAAACGCCGGCCCGTGGCGCCGCTGTCGAGGGCCCGGCAGAGCGAGTCGATCACGTCGGCCTTGAACCCGTAGGTCGGGCCGAGAAGTTCGTAGATGACGAACCCGCGCGGGAATGCCGTGTCGATCCGGTCGGGCCGGACGATGTCGATCTCGCCTTCGGAGGTTACGGCTTCGCGGCGGATGCGTTCGATGCCGTGGTCGATGAATCGCTGGGCGTCGGTCAGCCGGTCGATGTTGCGGCGCATCAGGTCGGTGAATCGAGGGTTGATCTCCCGGATGCGGGGTATCAGTCCCAGGCGGATCTTGTTGCGCAGGTATTTGGTCGAACGGTTCGAGGAGTCTTCGCGGAAAAGAATTTTGTTCGCTACGGCATACTCCAGGATTTCCTTGCGCGAGGCGAACATCAGCGGCCGGACGATGCGGCCGATCTGGCGGGAGATGCCCGTGAGCCCTCGTAATCCCGTGCCGCGCAGCAGGTTGATGAAGAAAGTTTCGATCGAGTCGTCGGCATGGTGGGCCACCGCGATGGCCGTGTAGCCGTGCTGGGTTCGCAGTTCTTCGAACCACGCATAGCGCAGCCGCCGTGCCGCCATCTCCATCGACTCGCCCGTGCGTTCCATCTCGGCCAAGGTGTCGAAGCGGCGGTTGTAGCAGGGAACGCCTGCCCGGGCCGCTTCGTCGGCTACCAGGGCTTCATCTTCGTCGCTCTCGGCGCCCCGCAGCTGGAAGTTGCAGTGCGCGACGCCTACCTGATAGCCGCTCTGCGCGAAAAGCGAAAGCATGACCATCGAATCCACGCCGCCCGAGACGGTCAGCAGAATCCGGTCGTCGTGCGTGAAGAGCCTGTTTTCCTCGATATATTGTCGGAATGCTTCCGGAAGAGCCATGATTTTTGCTAATTTATAAAATATTGACCTCCGTGTCGATCTCTACGCCGAATTTTTCGCGGACGGCCGCCTGTACTTTCCGGGCCAGTGCGAGTACTTCGGCTCCCGTGGCGCCGCCCAAATTTACGAGCACCAGCGCCTGCCGTTCGTGTACGCCGACGCGACCGTCCCGAAAACCTTTCATCCCCGCCCGGTCGATCAGCCAGCCGGCCGCCAACTTCGCCTTGCCTGCTTCGGCGGTAGGGTAGAGCGGCATGTCGGGCCACTGGGCTTTCAGCCGGTCGGCGACAGCGAGGTCGACTACCGGATTCTTGAAGAAGCTGCCCGCATTGCCGAGTTCGGCCGTGTCGGGGAGCTTCGTGCGGCGGATCGCGATGATCGCTTCGCGGATGTTGCGCAGCGAGGCGCCGCCGCGGGCTTCCACCTCGCGTTCTACGTCGCCGTAGCCTAAATGGGGCTGCGGCGTGCGCGACAGCGCGATTTCGATCGCCGTGATGATTACGCGCCCTTTCAGTTCATGTTTGAAGACGCTCTCGCGATAACCGAATTCGCAGTGCGCGGCATCGAGCGTCAGCATCGAGTCGCTCTCCACGCAGTACATCTCGACCCGTTCGATGACATCTTTGGCCTCGCGACCGTAGGCTCCGATATTCTGAACCGGGGCCGCACCCGCCTTGCCGGGGATGAGCGAGAGGTTCTCGATGCCCCACAGGTCGTGTTCTACGGCCCAGCCGACCAGGTCGTCCCATTCGACGCCGGCGTCGACCCGCACGCGTACGCGGTCGCCGTCGTCGGCAACGATTCGGATCTGCTGCGATACCGGAGTGAGAAGCACTCCGTCGTAGTCCTGCGTGAAAAGGATGTTGTTGCCGCCCGCCAGCACCGTCCACCGCGGGGGAATGCCGGCGGCGAAGATCGCCCGCAGCTCCTCCGTTGTCTCGAATTCGACGAGTCGCGAAGCGTGCTGTACGACGTGGAAACTATTGCGGTCGCGCAGATCGACCGATTGAAATTCTTTCGCCATGATGCGCAAAGTTAGGAATTATTTCGTATCTTTGGTTACACCTTGACGAGTCCGCTCCGGCAAAATCGTCTTTTTTTACCAAAGATCGCAACCGACAAAAACCTAAATACTTTGAAAATCATGTTTACTCAGGAAGATCTTCAGCAGATCGCCCGACACGGCCTTACGCCGGAGGCCGTCGAGAGGCAGATCGAAAATTTCCGCCACGGATTCCCCTTTTTGAAAGTGGTACGCGCGGCATCGCCCGGCGACGGGGTAACGGTGTTGGACACCGCGACGGCCGACGCTGCCGCAGCTCGCTACGAACAGGCTGCCGCCGGCCTCTCCGTGGTAAAATTCGTACCTGCTTCTGGTGCTGCTACGCGCATGTTCAAGGAGTTATTCGAGTTCGTCAACGAGGGCAAGCGCGGCAAAGGCATCGATACGTTGTTGCAGAATATCGAGCGTTTCGCCTTCTGGCCCGAGCTGAAAGCCGTGTTGCCGGAGGAGGCCGATGAAAAGGCCGTCGTTCGCGCCATCGTAGGCCCCGGGCTCGACTACGGCAGCAAGCCCAAAGGTCTGGTAACGTTTCATGCTTATCCTGAGGGCGCCCGCAAGGCGGTCGAGGAACATCTGGTCGAGGGTGCGGCCTATGCCGCATCGGGCGGCGTGGCGAAGATCCACTTCACCGTTTCTCCCGAGCATCGCGCCGGTTTCGAAGCCTTGCTGGCCGAGAAAGTTCCCGTGTACGAGAAACGTTTCGGCATCCGCTACGATATTTCGTTCTCGGTGCAGAAGTCGTCGACCGACACCATCGCCGTCAATCCCGACAATACGCCGTTCCGGCAGCAGGATGGCCGGTTGCTGTTCCGGCCTGCGGGCCACGGCGCACTGATCGAGAATCTTAACGAGATCGCCGCCGACGTAATCTTTATCAAGAATATCGACAACGTAACGACCGACGCGCAGCGCGGCGACACCGTCCGTTTCAAGAAAATATTGGCCGGTCTGTTGCTCGGTCTGCAGGAACGGGCGTTCGGTTGTCTGAAAGCGTTGGATGCCGGCCATGCCGACCTGGAATCCATCGTCGAATTCATCCGGAAGGATCTCTGCGTGAAGTTGCCCGAGAAGTATGATGCAGCGCTTCTGCGCAGCATCCTCGACCGGCCCATTCGGGTCTGCGGTATGGTACGCAACGAGGGCGAACCGGGCGGCGGGCCGTTCTGGGTTGCCAATCCTGACGGCACCGAGTCGTTGCAGATCGCCGAGTCGAGCCAGATCGCACCCGACGACCTGCCGCTGATGAAGTCGGCCACCCATTTCAATCCGGTCGACTTGGTATGCGGCGTTCGCAGGGCTGACGGCAGCAAGTTCGATTTGCGCGACTATACCGATCCGGCGACGGGATTCATCTCGTCCAAGTCGTCGGGGGGCCGCGAACTGAGGGCCCAGGAACTGCCCGGCTTGTGGAACGGCGCGATGGCGCGGTGGAACACGATTTTCGTCGATGTGCCTATTTCGACTTTCTCGCCTGTCAAAGTGGTGCAGGATCTGCTCCGGCCGCAACACCAATAGGCTTTTGTGCCGATTCTTTCGTTGTTTTCCCCGGAGGGTGCGCCTTCCGGGGAAGTTTTTGGCGATATTGATAAAAGTCAAAGCAGCTTCGGCCCGGAATATCGGAAGCTACGGTTTCCGGTAGCGAGGCCGCAGATTCAGCAGGCC
>JAIDKM010000224.1 GCA_029051915.1 Alistipes sp.
TGATGATGTTTTCCAGCGTCGAGAGGCGGTTGGCTTCGTGTTGGTTGTATTGCATGCCGTCGGGCGAGGTGTAGATGATTTCGTCGTAGCGGCGTTCGCTCTGTAGTTTCTCGATCAGTTCGAAGACCGGTTCGCATTTCATCACCATGCCCGCTTCGCCGCCGAACGGGTAGTCGTCGGTGGTCTTGCGGCGGTCGTGGGCGTAGTCGTGAAGGTTGTGGATCACGATTTCGACCAGCCCTTTTTCTTGGGCACGCCGCAGGATCGATTCATTGAGCGGCGAGGTCAGCAGTTCGGGTACGGAGGATATGATGTCGATACGCATGTTCGTTGGGGTGAAAGATGATATGGTGAAAAAATCGGAGGGCTCGCGACGGCTCGCGTTCCGAAGGTATCTTTCGAGTTCAGCGATAGTTCACTTCGTTGTTGAGTACTTCCACAACGAATGGGTTGTACAGCGTTTCGTGGCCGATGGTCGTCTCCGGGCCGTGTCCCGGATGTACGCGGGTTTGGTCGCCCAGCGGCAGGAGGTTGTCGAGTATCGAGCGCATGATCCACGAGTAGTCGCCGCCCGGGAGGTCTGTGCGGCCTATGCTCTCTCGGAACAGGGTGTCGCCCGTGAAGACGATGCCGGCCTGCGGTTCGTAGAACGCCACATGTCCCGGCGTGTGTCCCGGCGTGGGTATTACTCGCAGGGTCGTCTCTCCGAAGCGGATTTCGGGCGTCTCGTCCAGGTCGATGTCGATCGTCGGCATTTCGCCTACGCGGACTCCGAAGATCGAGCCGCTCGTCTGCGCGTTTTCCAGTAGGAAGCGGTCTTTCGACGAAAGGGCGAACGGAATGCCGTAGCGTTGTTGGAGGTGGCGGACTCCCAGCGTGTGGTCGAAATGACCGTGGGTGTTGATCGCCAGTACGGGACGCAGGCCGTGTTTTTCGATGAAAGCATCCAGCGTCGCATTTTCACGGTCGTTGCTGTTGCCGGCGTCTACGATTGCCGCTTCCCGCGTCTCGTCCCAGAGGACGTAGGTGTTTTCTTGAATCGGGTTGAACGTAAGTGTCGCTATCTTCATGGTTTTTCGGATTTCGGCTTCGATTCCACAATACAAAGGTACGAAAACCGTCGGTTTTTACAAATATTGGAATCACCGACGGGCTGCAGTAGGGAAACGCTTTCCGAAGCATCTGTGGAATTCGTGTCGGGACGGTTTCTTTTGCGGTTTTTCGCATGAACGCATACCGAATTGACCGACTTTTCCTACCTTTGCGGTGCAAACCGAACTTCAGCGCCGGAAGTCTTCGGGCTGTGGTTCGGGGCGGCGTTTGAATTGTCTGCCGAACGATGTGCATATGAAACGTCTTCTGTCTCTGTTTTTCGTGGCTACGATCCTGACGGGTTGTTCGTTGTTGAAAGTGTCGGTCTCGTCGGGCGATCCGCTGCCTAAGCGCGATGCCGAAATACGTTTGCTGACGCGGGGTTTCTACTACGACCTCTCCGCCGAGGTATCCCGCACGGCCGATTCGATCGTGGATGCCGCCTCGGCGTTGCCCGTGCGGCTCGCCGCCATGCGTTGGAAGATCCGCGTTACGCGCGCCGCCGTGTCGGCCGCCATGCAGAGCATTCCCGAGGTGGCGTTGGCCGATATGTGGATTCTCTGCCGCCGCATGGACGATTGTTTCTCCGCAGCGCCCGATTCCGTGTTGTTCGGCTCGCAGAGCGGGTTGGCTCGCAGTACGGCCGCTCGCCTCGAGGAGCGTATCGATGCCTTGGCCCGCGAAGCGTTGACCGGCGAGCGTTACGGGTGGATGAAGGAGTTCGTCCACTGCTTCGTCAGGGAGCATCCCGTTACCGAGCAGGGCGTCGAGTCGGTCAATACTACGTTGGCTTGGATCGAGTTCTTGCGCGCTAAGGGCTTCGAACCCGAGTTCGCTACCGGGTCGATCGCCGAGGTGCTGGCCGATGTCAACGACCGCGTGAGCGGACAGACCCAGCAGTTGGCCAATGCCGTGGGGTGGTCGAAGGAGATGCTCGAGATGGAGTGGGCGGAAGACGGTCTGCGTGCCGAGGTCGGCGCCCGGCTCGACTCGCTCGAGCGCGATCTGAACCGCATGGTCTTGGTCGCCGAGCACTTGCCCGAAATTTCGGATCGCATGATGACGGGGCTCAATAGCGAGGTGGCGCAGTTGGTCGATACCATGAATTCGTTGGTCGACAATGCGTTCCTCGACTTCGGGCGGCAGCGGCAGGCGTTGCAGACTTATGTCTCGCAGGAGCGCGAGGCGTTGGTGGGGCAGCTGCGTCGCTCGGTCGAGGAGCTCGTGGCTTCGGTGTTGGATGCCGTGCCCGGCTTGGTCGGTAAGATCGTGTTTTACGTCGTGTTGGCGCTCGTCGTCTTGATCGGCGGGCCTTTCGCCCTCGGCTTTTGGTTGGGCGGCGTAAGGCAAAGATTGAAAATGAAGGAGTGAGGCGCCCGCAGCGCGGATGCCTCGCCAGCATGTTTAACTCTCCCTTTCACTTGAATATATGGCAAGAAAAAAAGCGAACTATCCCTTGATCGAGGGGCTCGAAATAACCACCTTGGCCGCCGAGGGCAAGGCGATGGGACATTGGAACGAGCAGGTGGTCTTCGTTCCGATGACCGTCCCGGGCGACGTCGTCGACGTGCAGATCCGCCTCAAGCGGCGGCGTTTCATGGAGGGCTTCGTCGTGCGTTACGTCAGGAAGTCGCCGCTGCGGGCCGAGCCTTTCTGCGAGCACTTCGGGGTCTGCGGGGGTTGCAAGTGGCAGAACCTGCCTTACGACGAGCAGCTGCGTTTCAAGACCGAACAGGTGCGCGACCAGCTCTCGCGCATCGGCAAGGTCGAGCTGCCCGAAATCGCCCCGTGTCTGGGGTCGGAGCAGACTCGGTTCTACCGCAACAAGCTCGAATTCACCTTCGCCGACCGGCGTTGGCTCACCCGCGAGGAGGTCGCCGCCGGGGGCGATATCCAGGCCGAACCCGCTTTGGGGTTCCACATTCCCGGCATGTTCGATAAGGTGCTCGACATCCGCCGGTGTTGGTTGCAGCCCGATCCTTCGAACGACATCCGGCTCGAGACCAGGCGTTTTTGCCTCGAACACGGGTATTCGTTCCACAATGCACGGACGCACGAGGGCTTGATGCGCAACATGGTCGTGCGCACCGCTTCGACCGGCGAGGTGATGGTCATCGTCGTCTTCGGGGCCGACGACCGGCCGAGGATCACGGCTTTGCTCGATCATCTGGCTGCCGCATTCCCTCGGATCACGTCGCTCTTCTACGTCATCAATACCAAATTCAACGATTCGACGGGTGACCTCGACGCCGTTTGTTATCGCGGCAAGGATCATATCGTCGAGCGGATGGAGGGGTTGCAGTTCAAGGTCGGGCCCAAGTCGTTCTACCAGACCAATTCGGCACAGGCCTACGAGCTCTATAAGGTGGCTCGGTCGTTCGCCGACTTGCAGCCCGACGATGTCCTCTACGACCTCTATACCGGCACCGGCACCATCGCCAACTTCTGCGCCGCGCATTGCCGGCGCGTCGTCGGCATCGAGTACGTGCCCGAGGCGATCGAGGACGCGAAGATCAACTCCGCAATCAACGGCATCACGAATACGGCTTTCTTCGCCGGCGACATGAAGGAGGTGCTCGACGACGCGTTCGTCGCCGCCCACGGACAGCCCGACGTCGTGATTCTCGACCCGCCGCGCGCCGGGGTCGACGAGCCCGTCATCGAGGTCATCTTGCGGGCCGCACCCCAAAGGATCGTCTACGTCAGTTGCAATCCCGCCACGCAGGCGCGGGATCTGGCTCTGTTGGATGCCGCCTACCGGGTCGAGGCCGTGCAGCCCGTCGACATGTTCCCCCATACGCACCACGTCGAAAACGTCGTGAAACTCGTCAAGCGTTAATATCCATGAATAAGCTCTCTTTTTTTCTCGCTGCCGTCGCTGCCCTCGCGAGCGTCGGTTCTCTCGCCGCTCAGTCCCTGGCCGTCGTCCGGGCCGAGGAGAGCGCCGACAAGTCCAACGTGGTCTTTTCGCTTTCGAATAAGAATTATGCCGGTACGATCAGCGTCTTCCTCACTTTCGACCAGATCCGGAACAGCAACAGCGCGACTCCGGGTGCTACGTCCAAATACGAGGCTCGGAACGACCGGGCGCGGTTGATGACGTTGACCGTCGCAGACAAGGAGTTGGGCGGCATCGGTTATTCGTACAGCTACAGACTCTATCCCGGACGCATCGATTCACCGGTGGATACTGCGTTCGTCTATCGCATGCCTTGTACTACCCGGCGTCCCGTGGAGGTGCATAAAACGGTCTCCGTGATGGAGAAGTATAGCCGCGGGCAGGACGACCGCAAGCAGATCGGCACTTATTTCGTGCTCGAAAAGGGCGATACGGTCTATGCCATGCGGCGTGGCGTGGTGGCTCGGATCGACCGTCCGAAGTCTTCGGACGTCTCCCGCGACGTGAGTTTTACGACGGAGAGCCTGGATCTGTTGATCGAGCATCCCGACGGTTCCGAGGGGCGGTATATCTGCTTCGATCCCGGGCATCTTTTCGTCGGGGAGGGGAGCCTCGTGTTGCCGGGAACGCCGCTCGGTCTCGCCGGAGCCTACGATCAGGAGGAATACCACATCTCCGTGCAGCTCATCTACCACGTCTCCGATCCCGCGGATCCCAAGCATTCGCGTCGCTCGCCTGCTGCTGCGACCCGTCATTTCCTGCCGCTCTTCGCTACCGCGGAGGGGCCTTTGCGGCTCGAGCACGGCAAACAGTATACGGCCGTCATGAACGACGATTTGTTGACTGCCGACATGTCGAAACGCGAGATCAAGAAGTTGAAAGGCAATAAGAAGTAGCTTCGCGGCGTTAGATTTGCAGGGTTACCCGATCAAAACAGAAAAAAGCTATGAAAAAAATCGTATGGTTGGCCGTCGCTCTCTGTTCGACAGGATTCGCGGCCGCACAGGTGCAGGAGACTTATCCCAGTTACATCCAGGTAACCGGACGCGCCGAGAAGGAGATCGTTCCCGACGAGTTCTACCTCTCGATCGTCCTCGACGAGCGCGATTCCAAGGGCAAGATCTCGGTCGAGAGCCAGCAGCGCGACATGATCGCCGCCTTGCGCCGGCAGGGCGTCGACGTCGAGAAGCAGCTCAAGGTCGCCAATCTCTCCAGCGAGTTCTTCCGGAAGAATACTTCCGTCGCTTCGGCCAAGTACCAGTTGTTGCTCCGTTCGGCCGCCGAGGTCTCCGAAGCCTGGCAGGCGCTCGACAAACTGGGCATCTCCGGCGTCTCGATCCAGAAGGTGTCGCACAGCGAGCTCGACAAGTTGAAGGAGGAGGTGCGCGTCGAGGCGATCCGCAATGCGCAGCAGAGCGCCCGGACGTTGGCCGAGGCGCTCGGCCAGAAGATCGGCAAGTGTTTCTACATCTGGGATTCCAACAGCGACATCATGCCGGCTTATTACAACAATGCCGTCTCCGTGCGCAGCGCGAAAGGGATTTCGTTCGCCGACTTCGCCGAGGAGGTCGAGGAGGAGCCTCTCGACTTCAAGACCATCAGATTGCAGTATAGCGTGCAGACCAAATTCGTCCTCGAGTAGCGTCGGCCCGCATTCGTTCCGAAGAGGATGCCGTCATGGCATCCTCTTCATCGTCTCCGGGCACGGCGTTTGGAGATTTCGTTTTTTTTGGTTTACTTTGTCTGCTTAGCCTTGTTTATTTATGAAAAAGGAACATCGCTTCATCTACGAACATTACGATTCGCTCGCTTCGCTTCCCGAGGCCGACCGCAAGTTGGTCGCCGAGGCCGAACGGGCCACGGACAATGCCCA
>JAIDKM010000225.1 GCA_029051915.1 Alistipes sp.
GCCGGGGATCCACCACGCCGTGTGGTCGCCCGTCATGGCGAACTCGGTGCACTCGTCGGCGATGACGAAATAGACCAACCCAGGCTGCCGGGGAAATTCGTACCGGAAACCGAGTCCGTCGTCGAAAAGCCGGAAGCGAAGCACCAACTGCCGGTCGCTCTGCGGCTGTCGGAGCGTAACGGCCAGCTCGTTGTAATGATTGCGGATATTCGCCTCCTCACCCCAGACGGGCTGCCAGGTCTCGTCGAACGACGAAACGGAGGTATCGGCGATCTCGAAGCCGTCGCAGAGCGATCCGACGCGTTGCGTGGCGGCGGAAGTCGCGGAGACATCGCTGCCGAATTCGGGTTTGGCACCCTCGCCGCGCAGGACGAGTCCCAGGCGGCTGGGCCGGATGACCTCCGTGTTTTTGTAGCTGAGTTCATATTGCGGTACCCCGCCTTCGGCGATACCGAACTTCAGCTCCAGATCGCCATCGGGAGAGGTCAGAGTTTGCACCTGCGCCGAAAGCGCGCAGGGAGCGAAAAAAGTCAGAAAGGAAATTAACAGTTTACGCATAAATCGGTTTGTTGTTGATTGGTTCGGATCAGTCGACCTCGACAGCCGTCAAGGTACGGTCGTTCATGTTCAAAGTCAGCCGGTACTTCTTGCCGCCCTGCTCCTCGGAGACGATCCACTTGTCGTCATCGGTATCGGTCGTCTTGGTCGGAAGCGCAACACCGACCTCGAAAGGAGTGGCTGCGGCCGGAGCCTGCACCGAAAGGCCCCAGAAATGGTGTCCGCAAAGGAACTTGAGTTCACCCTTATTGAGCTGCATTTCGGCCGAGAAAACACCCGGCTGCCCCTCGACGGGAAGCATCGGAACAGCCTGCTCCACTGTCCAGCCGCCAGGCGTAGCGTCGCCCACTGCGAACCAGCCGTCGCCGTCGCGGGTAAAGGTAACAGTCATGGCAGCGATATCGACCGAGACGGTATAGTAACCGTCCTGCGGCGATTTCCACTTGTTGTCGATGCCGCCTTCAGCATAATAAATCGAACTGACGGGCATCGGATTGCCGAGGTCGAACTCCAGACCTGCCACTGCGGACATCAGTTGATAAGTATCCATGTTGCCGTTGGGCTGGAGCGTGAATTTGACTTCGTCGTCCTTGTCCATGAACCCTTTCCAAAGGGCGGTTCCGTCGGATTGCTTTTCCAGCAGGGTCTGCCCCCAGCCGTTGGCCGAGCCCATGAAATAGACATCCTGAATACCCGGCCGCGGAATCGTAACGGCATCGTCGCCCGGAGCCTCCGTCCAATCGGCAATGCCGGCACCCACGATCACCATGTCGCCCGAAGCCTGAATATCGACTTGGTAGAGATATTTCTTACCTCCCTCGAAAAGAGTCGAAGCGGCGATACACGCGGTATAGACCTGCCCGCCGATCTCGAACTGCAACATGCGGTCGGCGGCCTCGTTGCCCGGCATGTTGGGCAGAAGAATCGCCTCGGCTTGGATGGAATGCTGATCTTCGGAAAGCCCGAAATTCCGCAGCACCACCGTCTTCCGATCGGAAGACGCGACCGCTAATTCGCCCGAAAGCACCGAATAACGCACCTCGGTGATCTGGTCGGCGATGCTCGCTTTCAGAGAGCCGAACTTGAACGTCTCGGAGGAAATCCGCAGCATGAGCTTCGTCAGCTTGTGCGAAAACTGAAGTTCGGCCGACAAATTATCCTTGTCCACACCGGAGAACCTGGCGGACAGCAGATCGATGGGTCCCTGCTCCTTCTGATCCGCAAGGCTGAGCGAGAGCACGCCTTCGACAACTTCACCGTAAGGATAATAGGCAATGAGGTCATAAGAGCTTTCGGCATCGCCCGGAATCATCACCGGATTCTCCGACGGAGCGAACCGACCGTCGCCGGCAGCAGTAACATAACGGTAGTTGGACGTTCCCTCGGCGATGTCGGTCGTACCGCTGTCGGCAAGATAGACGCCGATGGCATCGTTGGCATTCCACGAAGCATCGTAGGCACGGGTCATCTTCTGAATATGGCCGCCGATGCTGACGGAGAGGCGTCCGGCATTCCCGGAGTTCGGCTCGGGAAAGGACTCGCCGTCCGAACGGTTGCAGGCAACCGCCGCAACAGCGATTGCAAACAGGCAAAATAACTTGTTCATGATATCGGGTAGTTTTAAGTTGTCTATTGTTGATTTTTCTTTTCGGGAACGATCGGATCGCCCTCGACCACCGTCCAGTCGGACACGGAACCGAAAAGATCTTCGGCATCCAGATCGGCACCGAGCGTCAGCGCCGTGTTGTCGTCCCGCGATGCGAGACCCGCAAGCGCTTCGGTCAGGTCGCTTTCGACAACGACCGGGCCATCGGGTGTGGAGAGTTCGAGCGACAGCACCTGGCTGCTCTCGGGCATGACGCCAAAAATACGGACGGAAGCGGTCAGGCTGCGCTCCCCTGCTTCCGGGACGCTGAAGTCCATCGCGATCTCCCCGGCCGACAGGAACTTCCCGGTACGGAGATCCACAGACGACGCGACATTGCTCAACGTACCGGTTGCGGCCGTTATGTTGCGTTTGCCGAGATTCAGCACGAAGTTCAGGCCGAAAGTCCGCTGCTGCATGCGCAGCGGCATATCGAGCGAGCGCTTGCCCTGAAGCC
>JAIDKM010000226.1 GCA_029051915.1 Alistipes sp.
GTTCTGCGTAGCGCGGTCGTTCTGGAGGTTCTTGTCGACGTTGTCCTTGAAATCGCCGAGGTCGGCCTTGCGCTCGTTCTTCTTGGTTACGACCGACGAGTTGATCGCGTAGAGCAGGTCGGTTTTGTCGACGACGGTGATCACGCGCTTGTAGTTGCTGGCCATCGGCTCCATCAGGTCGCCGTACTTCAGATCCTTCTGCAGCGTGTTCAGACCGTAAGCTACCGTCAGGCCGAACTCCTTGGCCAGAGCGGCTTTGGCAGCCTCGTCGTCGCCGGCCAGGATCTCGATCTGCTCCTTCGTGGCGATGGCGCCGTCGTTGAGGTTCACGAGCGTGAACTCCTTGCAGGCACCGCTCGGGCACTTGATCTCGGCGCGGAGCTGCAGAGCGCACTGATCCATGCGGGGATCGTAGGGGAACTCGACATGCTGCGTGAAGTTACCGCCGTTGGCGTTGTCGACTACGGTGTAGTTGTCGTCGACGCTCGAACCCTGGTAGTATTTGGGGGTGCCGGCAACCTCGCCGCCCTCGAATACGATCACGGGAGTTACCTTGATGACGGCTTTCTTGTTGAAATACTTCTCGGGGAACGTAACGTTGATGTCGGCGGCAACGGTGCCGTTGTTCAGCGTCAGGATCTCCGGCGTAACGGTCAGATTCACGTCTTCGCGGTTCTGGGCCATCTTCTTGAAGCAGTTGCAGCTCGAGAATGCCAGCGAGGCAGCTACGAGCACGATGCTCACTTTCATTAAGTTCTTCATAACGATACGAAATTTAATGTGTTTATTTTGTTGTTTGCTTGCTTTACGTTTCCGCTGCTCCCCCCCCCTCCGTTTTTCCGGAGGCCCCGCAGGGCGGGCCCGGGGAGTGCCTAACAGCGCAAATGTAGGAAACTTTCGGCTATTGTGCAATATTTGAACCGGATTTTGTGCGTTTTTTTCCGGTCGGCACCGCCGTCAGTTTCACCGGGTTACTCCTCCTTGTGCTCGGAGTGCTCCCGGCGCTCGCCGCGGTCGCGACGCTCTCCGCGTTCGGGGCGGGGACGACGCTCGCGCTCCACGTAGCCTTCGGGCTTGGGCAGCAGCACCTTGCGCGACAGCTTCAGCTTGCCGGTCTTGGCGTCGACGCCGATGAGTTTGACGTCGATCTCGTCGCCCTCCTTCAGACCCGTTTCGTCCATCGTCTCGAAACGCTTGTAGTCGATCTCCGAGATGTGGAGCAGGGCGTCCTTGCCGGGCATGATCTCGACGAAGGCGCCGAAAGCGACGATCGAACGGATCTTGCCGTGGTAGGTCTCGCCGACCTCGGGCACGGCGACGATCGCCTTGATGCGGGCCAGCGCACCGTCCAAAGCGGCCTTGTCGACGCCGAAGATGTCGACGATACCTTTCTGATCCTCCTCGGTGATGGTGATGGTCGTGCCGGTGGTCTTCTGGATATCCTGGATCACCTTGCCGCCCGGGCCGATCACGGCGCCGATCATATCCTGCGGAATGGTGATCTGAACGATGCGCGGCACGAACGGACGGTAGTCGGCGCGCGGCTCGGCGATGCACTCGGTGATCTTGTCGAGGATGTGCATGCGGCCCTTGCGAGCCTGCTCCAGGGCGGCGGCGAGCACTTCGTACGAGAGGCCGTCGACCTTGATGTCCATCTGCGTGGCGGTGATACCGTCGCGGGTACCCGTTACCTTGAAGTCCATGTCGCCCAGGTGGTCTTCGTCGCCCAGGATGTCCGACAGCACGGCCCACTTGCCGCTTGCCGAGTCGGAGATCAGACCCATGGCGATACCCGATACGGGCTTCTTGATCTTGACGCCGGCATCCATCAGAGCCAGCGTGCCGGCGCAGACGGTAGCCATGGACGACGAACCGTTCGATTCGAGAATATCCGACACGACGCGGACGGCGTAGGGATTCTCCTCGCCCAGCGGAATCATGGGCTTCAGCGCGCGCCATGCGAGGTGGCCGTGGCCGATCTCGCGGCGGCTCAGGCCGCGGGCGGCCTTGGCTTCGCCCGTGGAGAAGGGCGGGAAGTTATAGTGGAGCACGAACTGCTCGGTACCCTGCACGAGCACCTCGTCCTTGACCTTTTCGTCGAGCTTCGTACCCAGCGTAACGGTCGTCAGCGACTGCGTTTCGCCGCGCGTGAAGATGGCCGAACCGTGGGCGGCGGGCAGGTAGCCGACCTCGCACCAGATGGGGCGGATCTCGTCGGTACGACGGCCGTCGAGGCGCTTGCCCTCGTCGAGGATCATGTTGCGCATGGCCTTCTTCTGCACGTCGTCGTGGAAATATTTGTGGATCAGCGGAGCCTTCTCGACCAACTCCTCCTCGGTGTAACGCGAGGCGAATTCGGCTTCCAGCGCGTCGAACATCTCGCTGCGCTCGTGTTTCATGGTGCCGCTCGTGGCGATGGCGTAAGCCTTGTCGTAGAGCTCGCGGATGATCGTCTGGCGCAGCTCCTCGTCGTTGACCTCGTGGCAGTAGGTGCGCTTCACGTCCTTGCCCAGCTCCTTCGCCAGCTCGATCTGTACGGCGCAGTGCTTCTTGATCTCCTCGTGCGCGAACTTGATGGCGCCGAGCATCACCTCCTCGGAGACCTCCTTCATCTCGCCCTCGACCATGAGGATGTTGTCGATCGTACCGCCGACCATGATGTCCAGGTCGCACTCGGCCATCTCCGAGAACCCGGGGTTGATGGCGTACTGACCGTTCTTGCGCACGACGCGCACCTCCGAAATGGGGCCGCCGAACGGAATGTCCGAGACGGCCAGCGCGGCCGAAGCGGCCAGACCGGCCAGCGCGTCGGGCTGGATGTCCTTGTCGGCCGAGATGAGGTTGACGGTAACGTAGACCTCGGCGTGGTAATCCGAGGGGAACAACGGGCGCAGGGCGCGGTCGATCAGACGGGCGGTGAGCACCTCCGCGTCGTTGGCCTTACCCTCGCGCTTCATGAAACCGCCGGGGTAACGCCCGCAGGAGGCGTATTTCTCCTTGTATTCTACCTGCAAAGGCATGAAATCGGTGTCGGGTTTGGCGTCTTTGGCCGCGACGACGGTACCGAGCAGCATCGTGTCGCCCATCTTGACGACCACCGAGCCGTCGGCCTGCTTGGCCAGTTTGCCCGTTTCGATCTCGATCTGTCGGCCGTCGGCCAACGTGATGATCTTACGGACAGCATTGTACAGCTTCTTGTCTTCCATAAAAATTTAAACCTGAAATTATTTTTCCGAATGATTGTCTTTTACGAAAATGAAGGCAACCCCTTCCGGAGATTGCCCTCATTTCTTCCTCGCGGACTACTTGCGGAGGTTGAGCGTCTTGACGATGGCGCGGTAGCGCTCGATGTCGACCTCCTTGAGGTACTCCAGCAACTGACGACGCTTGCCGACCAGACGCAGCAGGGCGCGCTGGGTGCCGAAGTCGTGCTTGTTGCTCTTGAGGTGGTTCGTAAGGTGGCTGATACGGTACGAGAACAGCGCGATCTGGCTCTCGGGAGAACCCGTGTCGGTGTTGGACTTGCCGTACTGGCCGAAAAGCTCCTGCTTTTTCTCAGCTGTTAAATAAGCCATTGTGCATTGAATTATTTAAGTTCCACTCTACGACGCATCCCCCTTACTGTGAATAACGCCAGAGCGTTCGGCAAAGGTACGAATAAATTGAGAATTAAAAATTAAAAATGAAGAATTATTCCCTATTCCCGATAAAAAACAGCATATCTTCCGGGAAAATCGTATTTTTGCAGGACAAACGAACGAATTTTATGCTGAAAAGGTATGCGATGGTCGCGGTGCCGGTCCTCTTTGCGCTGGCGGCGGCATGCGCTCCGAAGCGGAGCTATACGACCGTGGAGGGGGTGATGCTGGGAACCTCGCTGCGCGTGGTCGCCGACGTCGAGGGCGTCGGGACGCAGGAACTCTATGCGGCCGTCATGGAGCTGGATCGCCAAGCCAAAGCCTCGATGTCGATCTTCGACGAAGGCTCCCTGCTGAGCCGGATCAACCGCAACGAGACCGATCGGGTCGACGCCCACATAGCTTATTGTCTGCGACTGGCGGACAGCATAGGCGCCTTGAGCGACGGCCGTTATGACGTAACGGTCAAGCCGCTGGTTGAGGCATGGGGGTTCGCCGGCAAGGAACGGACGCGGGAGCCGAACGTCGACTCGCTGCTGGAGTTCGTGGGCCGCGAGAAAGTGGCGGTGCGCGACGGGCGCCTGGTGAAGACCGATCCTCGCGTGCAGCTGGATTTCAATTCGATAGCCAAGGGCTATACGGTCGATCTGCTGGCTGCGCTCGTCGAGCGCTTCGGAGCCTGCAACTACCTGGTCGACATCGGCGGCGAAGTGCGCTGCCGCGGGGTCAACCGCCAGGGTGGGCCGTGGCGGATCGGAGTCGAGACCCCTTTCGACGGCAACATGACCGACGGCGAATATGTGCAGCGGCGCGTGCGGATGACCGAAGGCGGACTGGCCACCTCGGGCAACTATCGCCGCTACTATCTGGACGATCGGGGACGCAAGGTGGCCCATACGATCGATCCGCGGACGGGACGCAGCGCCGTGTCGCGTCTTTTGTCGGTTACGGTGGCGGCCCCGACCTGTGCCGAAGCCGATGCGCTGGGGACGATGTTTCTTGCGATGGGTGCCGACGATGCGCTGGCGGCGGCCGAGCGGATGCCCGGAGTGAAGGTCTACTTTATTCTGGCGGGTGAGGACGACTACGAGGAGTACGTTTCGCCGGCCATGCAAGAGTTGATAATGAATTGAGAATAATGAAGAAAGCCGTTTTCCTTTACAACGACCAGTCCGGCAAAGGCCGGATCGCACGCGACGTGGAGTCGGTCTGCGCCGTCTTCCGCGAAGCCGGATACGAGATAGAACC
>JAIDKM010000227.1 GCA_029051915.1 Alistipes sp.
A
The DNA here is from genome assembly GCA_029051915.1 of Alistipes sp. Lineage (GTDB taxonomy): Bacteria > Bacteroidota > Bacteroidia > Bacteroidales > Rikenellaceae > Alistipes. The sequence continues at coordinate 2 of JAIDKM010000227.1, forward strand.
TCGACCCCGAGTTCCGGTTCAAGATCTGCGGTATCCGCGAGGAGACTCCCTACGACACGTCGAAATACCAGATGCGGCCCACCCCCGAGCTGCCCGAGGCCGGCGGTGCGAAGTAGGCCGCACCGGAGAAGGACGTGCTCTTGCTGGAGCTCTTCACCGTCGTCGCCAAGAAGTTCCTCACCGACCTGAAGGTCAAGGAGTACGAGGCCAAGAAACCGGCCGAGCCGAAAGTCGAGGCTCCGAAGGCCGAGGCCAAACCCGCTGCCGTCATCACCGGCAATACGGTCAACGCTCCCCTGCCGGGCCGCATCATCGAGGTGTTGGTGAAAGTCGGCGACCAGGTCAAGGCGGACGACGAGGTCGTGATCCTCGAAGCCATGAAGATGGAGAACTCCATCACCACCGACTACGCCGGTACGGTTAAGCAGATCCTCGTCAAACCAGGCGAGATCGTTCCGACCGACGCCGTATTGGTCGAAGTAGAATAGGGAGCGTCGCTCCTATATGAATATGAATAGCCGGCCCTCAACTTGGGGGCCGGTTATTTTTTGTCCGCCTCCGGGGAGGGACGCCGCCCGCCGCGAATTCCGTACTGCGGCTTTCCGTTTTTGCATTCCCTTTGCAGAGATATTCTCCGAACATTCGGAAACATCCAAAATCGCATAAGTTATGGCTTTTTTCAAGGAATTCAAGGAATTCGCCCTCAAGGGCAGCGTCATGGACATGGCCGTCGGCGTCATCATCGGCGGTGCGTTCGGCAAAATCGTCTCTTCGTTGGTCGACGACATCCTCATGCCTCCGATCGGGGCCTTGCTGGGCAACACGGACTTCTCCCGGCTGCGCGTCGATATTTCGAAAGTCCGCGACGTTACTTCCGGGGCCGTGCACAGCATGGGCGAAATCGTCGGCGGCAGCGACAAGATCCTCGCCGACACGCCCGCCGAACCCATTTATTGGAACTATGGCGCGTTCATCCAGCAGTGCGTCGACTTCATCATCCTGGCACTTTGCGTCTTTCTGATGGTCAAGTTGATGAACCGGTTGATCCGCAAGAAAGAGGCGGTGCCGGCTCCCGTGCCCGCCCCTACCAAGGAAGAGTTGCTCCTGCGCGAAATCCGCGACTTGTTGAAAGCTCAGCAGAAATAACAGAGCGCTCCGGAGCTAAACCGGGTATAAAAGAAGCCGGTCTATTGGCCGGCTTCTTTCTTGTGGGTGTATTCTTGCAGTACGTAGGTCGTGAATATCGGGAAGAACATCATGCCGAGCGACGGCAGCAGAATGCAGAACACTTTGCCGACCGCCGTTACGGGGAAGATCTCGGCGCCTACGGTCGTTACGTTCATCCACGCCCACCACAGCGCATTGCCGAAGCCGTGCAGCTTGGGGTTGACGGCCGCTTCGTATTCATAGAATACCAGGCCCGAGATGTATGTGAAGACCACCACCGTAAAAACATAGGCCACCAGCATCCGGCGCATCTTGTTGCCTTTGATCAGCCAGCGCACAATGATGACCATCGCCAGAAAGGCACGCAGCACGGGCAGCAGCCCTACCAGTACGCCCCAGTCGCGCGTTACCGTAACGCCGCACCAGCCGAGCAGGTTTAGCCACGGGATCGAGATCAGCAGGAACAGCACGTTCCGCCAGAAATAGCGGCCCTTGCGCTCCGCCGCGCTCCACAGCACAAGGAAATCGAGCAGGAAAACAATGCAGACCGCCAGCTGAACATTCAGATAGACGGACGAAAAGTGCAGGTTCTTGCCGCCGATGATCTCCATCGACAGCGCTACAAGCAGTACGATGCCGGCCATGACGGCCAGCGTCTCCATCACGCTGCGGAGCCCGTCGTACCGCGCGGACGAATGGGGCAACAGTTTCTCTTTGTACATGATACAAGGTTGTTTGGTTGTTCGTGCTCCTGCGGACAAAATCGGTGCCAAAGCCCCGCCGGTATTTTTTCGGCGAAATTTCCCGCAAAAGATTTTGCTCGGTCGAAAATTTCGTTTATCTTTGCACTCGCTTTCAGCTTTTGGCGGGATAGCTCAGCTGGTTAGAGCGCATGATTCATAATCATGAGGTCGAGAGTTCAAGTCTCTCTCCCGCTACCTAAACATCAAGGAGTTGCAATAATCGCAACTCCTTTTGTTTTACTATTTGCATACAATTTGCATGCAAATAGCCGAATTCAAAGATATGGTCTAACTCTCCTACTGGGTACCATGGATCTGACGTTCGAGGAAATCCCGGTCGTATGGCTGCGCGACGGCCGGGAACACATCCTGCGCTTCGCCGAGGAGATGGCCGCCTACGAGAATTTCAAGAATCGCATACAGAAAGCCCTGCGGGCGATCGCCGCAGAGCTCGGGATCGAGGGTCTGACGTACTAC
>JAIDKM010000228.1 GCA_029051915.1 Alistipes sp.
GTCTACGTACGACGCACCGCCCGGATTGCCCGGAAAGGCGGCACGACTCCCGAAGCATTCGGGGCCTTCATGCACCAAGAACGCCTGCCCGACGCATTTACGGCGGATGCGTCGGTCTTCAAATCCTTTTATATAGGTCGTTCGCGGCTGGTCGCGTCGCTTGCCGTACGCAACATTCCCGGCAGCCGCGACACGGTTTACAACGGTTATGAATCGATGCGCGTACAACGCATCACGGCCGGCGATGCCGTTGCCTGGTGGCCTCAGGCTACACGCTACACCTATGCCTATCCGCGTTCATTCTACCTGACGGTCTCCTATAATTTCTGATCCCGGGCCCGGGGTATTTTGTATTATGGGCTTTGCCGAAGATACTCCCGCTCGGCTAAAACAAGTAAACTTGCTTTTGCCCTCGCTTATTCGTACCTTTGCACCATAAGAGTTTTTTATGGCAAGTTCCAATTTTGTAGATTACGTCAAGATATTCGCCCGGTCGGGACACGGCGGCGGCGGTTCGGCCCATTTCCGCCGCGAGAAATTCGTGGCATTCGGCGGCCCTGACGGCGGCGACGGCGGCAAGGGAGGCAGCATCATCCTGCAAGGCGACCGGCAATACTGGACGCTCATCCACCTCAAGTACCAACGCCACCAATTCGCCGAAGACGGACAGAACGGCTCGGGAGCCCGGTCGTCGGGCAAGGATGCTCCCAACATTATTATTCCTGTGCCGCTCGGCACGGTTGCCAAACGACTTGTCGAGCAAGAGGACGGGACTACCGTTCCTGAACCTGTAGGCGAAATAACGGAGCATGGCGAGCAGCTTGTGCTGCTCAAGGGCGGTCGCGGAGGCCTGGGCAACTGGCACTTCAAGAGCGCGACCAATCAGACCCCGCGCTACGCCCAGCCTGGCGAGGACGGCGACGAAGGAGCTTTCATCCTGGAGCTGAAGGTGCTGGCCGATGTCGGACTCGTGGGATTTCCCAATGCCGGCAAATCGACGCTTCTTTCTGTTGTTTCGGCCGCCAAACCCAAGATCGCCAACTATGCCTTTACGACGTTGGAGCCCAATCTCGGAATTGTCGAAGTACGCGACCACAAGTCGTTCGTCATGGCCGACATCCCCGGAATCATCGAAGGGGCGCACGAAGGCCGGGGGCTCGGCACGCGCTTTCTGCGGCATATCGAACGCAACTCCGTGTTGCTGTTCATGGTTCCGGCCGACAGCGACGACGTACAGCGCGATTATGAGATTCTGCTGGGCGAGCTGACACAATACAATCCCGAACTGCTGGACAAGCGCCGGCTGCTGGCCATCACCAAGTGCGACATGCTCGACGACGAACTGATCGCCCAGATGAAGCCCCAGTTGCCGGCAGGCATTCCGTCGGTTTTCATCTCCTCGGTCTCGGGACTCAATATTCAGCAGCTGAAAGATATGCTCTGGCAGGCGTTGCAGGAGGAGTGATGAACGCCGTTTCGAATCTGGTGATGCGCAGCAAATAGGCGCCGCCGAAATAATCGATTATACCGCACAGCGAGGCGCCGGCCCCGGGGCGCCGGGGCCCCGCCAAGAGCCCCCCCCCCGCAGGACGCCCCCCCCAAGCATGAAAGGCAACAAAGCGCAGACGGGTCGCGGGAGGTAGGGAAA
>JAIDKM010000229.1 GCA_029051915.1 Alistipes sp.
GGCAATGGATGCCTCGGGGGACTTGCTATGTCCATACCCCAAAAACGAACAGGTACCCGAATTCTCGGGTACCTGTTCACGTTATTCCACTCGTTCGATCTTGCCAAGTTTCACATACCAAAGATAGCCTTCGGTTCGGGCGTAGCCCATTTCTCGAAGCAGGGCGCAGTAGTCGCCGATTTGGCGGCGGTAGCGGGCCGCGTCGCGTTCTCCGAATTTGTAGTCCACCACCACGGCACGATCTCCGTCGGTCATCACCCGGTCAGGCCTGCGAGGCGAGTTGTCGCCCGGAATCACGATCTCTTGTTCGTTGCGTATGCGTTGCCAGTGGCCGTCGAACCATTCGCGTACCGTCGGATCGCCCAGTGCCCGGGCGATCGTCTCGCGGAGTCGCGCCGCATCCGTCGCGGAGAGTATGCCGTCTTGTTCCATCTGCATCACGGCTCGGTCGATTTCGGCTTCCGTGTCGGCTTTTTCGAATGCCCGGTGCATCAGGATGCCCAGGTCGCGGGGCGATAGTTCCGGTGCCGGGTCATCTTCAAAGTAGCGTTGCGAGGGGAGCCGGAGCCGCAGGTCGGCTTCGGCCGTCGGGTAGTTTTCCAGGGTTATGTGGCGTACTTCGCCGCCTTTGTTTTTCATGGCGGCCGGGCCTGCGAATTCCCCGAATTCGTAGCGTTCGGTCTTTCCCGCGGTCGTATGACGTCCCTCCAGGCCGCCCAGCTCCGCCCGGTCGCCGTCGCTCTCCATGTGGCGGAGCAGCAGGCGACCCACATGATCGCTCTTGCGTTGTTCCGTAGGTATGAATATGTGGAGCGATTCGGCGGCTCGCGTCAGCGCTACATAGAGTAGATTGATGTTGTCTACATGGGTGTATACCGTCTCCCGGTAGTATTCTTCCGAGAATTCCGACTCGGCCATCGCACTCTTGAATTTCACCGGGAACCGGCCTATTTCCGCCGCTTCGCCTCGCGATTCGGCCCATACAATGTTCGCCACGTCGCTGCGGGGATTGAGTTGCCACGAGCAGTAGGGTATCAGCACTGCTTTGTTTTCCAGGCCTTTGGCTTTGTGTACGGTCAGGATTTCGATGGCTTGTTCGCTGCGTTCGACGCTCAGCGAGCGGCTTGCGCCTTGTTCGTCCCACCACTTCAGGAACAGCGGGATGTCTGCGATCTTGTTGGCACAGAAGGCTATGATTTGTTCATGAATGGCTTGTAGGTAGGCCGTCTGGCGGTTGTCTCGTTGCAGGGCGTGTTTCATCACGATGCGTTCGAACGCTTCTTCGGGCGACAGCAGGCGGATCGTGCGGAGGAAGATTCGTTCCGCGTCGGTCAGTTCGCGGTCGAACGCATGGCCAAGATAGCGGTTGTAGATGGCTCGGTCGAGCGTGCCTTCCGGGTTGAGCGCCAGCCGCAGCGTCGCGGCTACAAAGTTGCTCACCGGGGCGTTTCCTATCACCAGCGCTTCTTGCGTCATCACGTCGAATCGGTAGCGGGGGTCGGCGTTGCGGCCTTTGAAGTCGAGCAGTTCCGCGGCGATCTTCACGCCGTCGTTGGCGTTGCGCACCAGGATCATCATGTCGGTCGGTCGGAATCCGCGATCCAGCAGTTCGCAGATGCGTTCCACGACCGGGGGCTTCTCTTCGAACGTCTCGATCGATACGTAGCCTGCGGTCGTCGCCTTGCGACGGGGCGTCTGGGCATGGTCTCGGTAGGCATCCGCCAGCGTGTCATGCAGTTGCCGGGCCATCTCCGGGGCGATTTTTTTGCGGGCCGCCGCGTCGTCTACCAGTGCGTTGAGCGCTGCATTGTCGGCGGTTACTATGCGGTCGATCATCCGGTTGTTGAACTCCACCACCATCGGCAGACTGCGCCAGTTGTCTCCGAGGTTCTTCACTTCGGTTTGTTTTTCGCCCAGCGCCTTGCGGGCTCCTTCGTGCAGGATGCGCCAGTCGCCGCCGCGCCAGCGGTAGATCGATTGTTTGATGTCGCCCACGATCAGCACCGCGGTCTCCGTCTCCTTGCATTGCGCCAGGGCGTTGTCCAGCAGGGGCAGGAAGTTTTCCCATTCGCGCACGGAGGTGTCTTGGAATTCGTCGATCATGAAGCGGTCGAAGCGGTTGCCCACCTTTTCATAGATGAACGGCGCGTCGTTGTGGCCGATGAATTCCGAGAGCAGGTATTTCGTCTCCGAGAGGAGCATCATGTTCTGTTCGTCGCAGAGACGTTGCACTTGGGAGTAGAGGTCGGTAAGTAGGGCGAAGCTGCGATAGTTTTCGCGCAGCAGGTCGCAGGTGTTCCACAGGCGGACGTTCGCTTCGTAGAGGGCGCAGAGCCGTTGCAGGAGCGGTTGCAGCCGTCCCACAAGGGCTTCGGCCGGCGAGCCTGCGGCGCACCAGCCTTCGGTCGTCCTGCTCATCTTTTGCACCGTGGCCGCGGGTTCAGGTATCTTCCCGGCGGCCCCTACCTTGTAAAAATAGTTCACGAATCCGGTGCTCTTGCCTTTGAAATCCGCCGGGGAGAGACCCGCTTCCGCGATCGCCGCTACGGCTTCGGCCGCCGTCTCGCGCATCTGGCGCTTGCTCATCTCGGCCCGGGCGGCTACTTCTTGTACGATCTGCTTCAGGCGTTCTTTGGAGCGGGTTACCGAGAGCGTCGACCGGTTCTTCTCCTTGAACAGTTCGCCGCCCAGCGACAGGATGCCGTCGCGGACGTCCCATTTGCTCCCTTCGTCGATGCGTTCTTCCACGAATCCGATCATCCAGCGCAGCAGATCTTCGTCCGCGGCGATCGCTTCGATCAGCGTGTCGGCACTGCGGTTGAGTACCGAGGTCGTCTCGATTTCGACGTTGTAGTCCAGGTCGATGCCCAGTTCTTTGATGAAGGCCCGCAGGATGCGTTGGAAGAAGGTGTCGATGGTCAGGATCGTGAATCGCGAGTAGTCGTGCAGGATCCGGGCCCGGGCGTCGGCCGCGCGGCGCCGCACCGTGTCGGCATCGAGTTCCAGTTCCGCGCACAGGCCCTCCAGGTAGGCGCTTTCGTCGCCCGCGGCCAGCAGATGGATCTCCTTGAGGATGCGCGACTTCATCTCTTCGGTGGCCTTGTTGGTGAACGTTACGGCCAGAATATGGCGGTAGAGCGCGGGTTGCTGCACCACGTCGCGTACGTATTTGTAGGCCAGTTGGTAGGTCTTGCCCGAACCGGCGCTTGCATTGAGAATCTTCGCCCGCATGGTCTTCGGATTTGTTGACGAGTTAAAAGTACGAAACAATTCCCGAACGGCAAACCGATTTTTGCCATAAAATTCGTAAATTAGCCACCGTAAACCGATTCCGATCCGATGAAACGAACGATTCTGAGCGCTGCGGCGCTTCTTTTGG
>JAIDKM010000023.1 GCA_029051915.1 Alistipes sp.
TCTCGCAATACATGGATGAAGGTGGTGGCATGCTCACTGACCAACAAATAAATGCGTTGAAAGACGATTATATGGGGTATGTGGACGCAATCGCAGAGCGCGACCAGATTGCATCCATCATTGGGTATGCGAGAGAAAGCGCCGATGCCCAATCCGCATCTGAACGTGGGTTTCAAGCTATGTCGCAGGAGACGGGCGACGAGTTGAACGGACGATTTACGGCTATCCAGAGCGATGTCCACGATATCAAGGCGTTCATTCTGCAGCTGACGGACAACGGAACGATGCTGTTCAACGAGACGATCAACATCCGCGACATCATGATCCAGCTCAACGGCCATGTCGCCGACATCCGGAGCTATACGCGCGTACTGCCCGCCATGCACGATACGCTCGCTTCCATGAACCGCAAACTTGATAACTTGTAGTGTATGAAAAACGATTCGATAATCATCAATGGAAACCTCCTTTCAACGATGGGCGCAACGCTTCTTTCCGGAGGCTATTCTGCACTGATGACGCCAGCACCCCTGAAAGATTTCGTCGAGAACGACGATCCGCTCAAAGACGGCATCGACGTGATAGTAGCCGATGCCCCGCGGGTCAAAGAGCGGGATGTAACCCTCACCTTTCTGATTCAGGGTGCCGATGCGGCTGACTTCATGGCCAAGTATGCCGCTTTCGTGGCCGAACTCCACAAAGGAACCGTCGTGTTGGAGGTTCCCGATCTGGGAAGCTGCTTCCACCTGTTGTTCGGCAGCTGCACGCAGTTCGACAACTATCGGCTCCATGCCTGCAAGGTGGCCGTGAAGTTCCGGGAACCCAATCCCCGCAACCGGACGAGTCCCTATTTAGAAACCCCGGAAATTCCGGATGACGCCGATACCACAACCGATGAATGGGGGATTTCGTGGTATAAAAAGTTGTTCGCAGGGGTAGGTCAGGTCTCGGCGCCGCTGGCAATTCCCGACATGGCTTCTTTCAGTCGTAACGTCGAGGGGCAAACGATTTATTATTACAAGCGTAATGTTATTAGTAACATACTTGCCCAGCTTAAGGCTCTGTACCCTGCAGATTTGATTGTCGATCCCGTTTGGTTACTGACATGGGCCGGTATCAGCGAGCAGGAGCCGCCCAGCTTCCGAACGGTCTGGGATGTCGTGAACAACAGAGA
>JAIDKM010000230.1 GCA_029051915.1 Alistipes sp.
TCTCCACGGCGGCTACTTCGTCTTCGCGCTTCAGTCTGATTCCCCTTAATTCGGCCGACGCATCGTTTTCGATCAATCCGCAGGGCTTCACCGTCGGACAGTCCGCTACGTTGATCGGCATCGTCAGCGCCATGGCCGTCGCCGCCTGGATCTGGTGCATCCTGCTCTTCACACGGGGTTCCTTGCCGGCGCATACCGTCGCCGGCAGCGTCATGTTCGGCATCGCCTGCGTCTGCACTTCGTTGATCGCTCTGGTCGCCAGCATCTCCCGGCAGATCCGCGGCAGCTATACCATGCACGAGAAATCCAGATGGACAGGACTCGTCATCACCATGGGCGCCCTGGCTTTCATCTTGGGCATCATCTTGTTGATCGTCTTGCGGGGACAGATCATCAACTTCGTCGGCTTCGTCCTCTTCGGCCTGGCGCTCATCTGTTGGAGCATCTCCAGCAAGGTGATCTTGCTCGCCCGCATCTGGCATGCCGATTTTCCGCTCGCCAACCGCATTCCGATCATTCCCATCGTTACGGCTCTGACGTGCCTCTTTCTCGCCGCCTTCCTCTTCGAAGCCACCGACTTCGCACACAAGTACTACGTGCCGGCACGCGTGCTGACCGGCTTCGGCGCCATCTGCTTCACGCTCTACTCCATCGTCTCGATCCTCGAAAGCGGCGCCAGCAAAAAATAGCCGCCCGGTCTCACGGCATCCACTCGACGATTCCCGTCCGAGGATTCGCCGCCAGCCAACGCCGGAATTCGGACATCGTCCGCACGCCGTCCCGAATGACGGCCATATAATACAGTATTCCGGGGAGATGCTCGTCATCGGGCGTCTCCCCTTTCAGTCGCAGGATCGCCTCGCGCGTCTCGGGCACCAGCACCGCCCGGATCCGCTCCGCCATCCGTTCAAAATAGCCGTCATAGCGCGAGCCTCGTTCGATGTGGATCAGATCGATCGTCCACTCCTCGTCCGCAGCATCCCGATACACCGCATGCCACTCCAGGCAGCGTTCTTCCGTGTCAAGCAGATTCGCATAGCTCACCCGCACGATCCGCGGATGTTCCGCCAGCCGGGCCATCGCCGCAAAGCTCTTCCCCACCTCCACCGGCGAGGAATAGAGGTGGTAGTCGATGTCTCGGTGTTTGCACAGCAGCCCCATCGCAAGCGATCCTACGGGCCGCACTTCGATCCCCTCGGCTTCCCAGCACTCCACAAGCCGCAGGTCGGCTACGATCTCTTGCGCCCGCCGGGTGTTGCGGGCCGCTTCCGCACAATAGTCGTTCTTCATTTTTTCAGGTCGAAAAGGAGCGCAAAGATAGACGTTGGAATCCGAAATCGGAAATATTTTCCTTTTTTTTCAGCCGGCAGCCCTCCCTCTCCTCCCTGCTCCGTCCGCCCACCGCAAGAACTTCCCTGCCCCGGGTTTCCTCCGGCTCCTCCCGTCCGCCCTCTCTGTCTCCGGGTCTTCCTCGCCCTGCCCTATTAGGCCCGACCGCCCCAGCCCGGTTCCAGCACTCGCCTCCGCTCCCGATACCGTGCTCCATGACTTCGACAGGCGCTCGGCAAAAAAGCACGTCCCAATCTATTTTTTAATTTCAGAGGAGCAGATTTTGCCATAACGCAGTCGACCCCGGATGGGACGTAGTCTCCTACTTCCCATGCGGGGCCGGCCAGGCAGGGCGAAAGATGCCCTATGAAATCGCAAAATTACGAGCCGCAGTTTTA
>JAIDKM010000231.1 GCA_029051915.1 Alistipes sp.
GACAAACTCTTCCTCGGGGTCGACAGTTTCAATATTGAGTGCGGGCTTTCCACGCCCAATATCGAGGAGGCGAACATCAATCAGGCGATGCTTTCGATGGCCGGCGAGGTGGTCGCGGTTTTCGACTCCAGCAAGGTGAACAAGCGCAGCTTCGCTTTCATTGCGCCGGTCGACAAGATCGATGTGATCGTTACCGACAGTAATTTCCCGGCCAATGTGCGGACGCAGCTGCGGTCGATGAATATCAAGGTGTATACGGCCGGCGTGTAGCGGCAGAGCCCGGCTTCCGGGTTTCCAGCATAGCGGGTTTCGCGCAGGCGCGGCGTGCGACTGCGTGTGCGTCGCATCGCGCCTGGGGCTCCGGTGATTGCCGGGAAGAGCGGCGGATTGTTGATAAATATTGAATAACATGCCCCGTTGCCTGCGCTGTATTCCGGAAAAAATGATTACTTTTGCGAGCAACAAAATCCCGTTCTTATGTCGTTTGTCAATGAAAGGGTTCAGCCCGAGGGTCTTACCTTCGACGATGTGTTGCTCGTACCCGCTTATTCGGAAGTGTTGCCGCGAGAGGTCTGCCTCAAGACCCGTTTTTCGCGTAATATCGAACTCAATATCCCGATTGTTTCCGCTGCGATGGATACCGTTACGGAGGCCCCGCTGGCCATCGCTCTGGCGCGCGAGGGGGGTATCGGAGTGATCCATAAGAACATGTCCATCGCCGAGCAGGCTGCGCACGTGCGTCGCGTGAAGCGCGCCGAGAACGGCATGATCTACGATCCCGTTACCATTTCGCAAGACAACACCGTGGGCGATGCCCTCGCCTTGATGTCCGAGAACAAGATCGGCGGTATTCCCGTGGTCGACGGCGATCGTCGCCTGATCGGTATCGTTACCAACCGCGACCTGCGTTTTCAGCGCGACATGTCGCGTTCGATCGGCGAGGTCATGACTCCCGGCGACCGGCTCATCACGACCGATAAGCCCGAGTTGGAACACGCCTCCGGTGTCTTGCTCGACAACAAAATCGAGAAGCTGCCCGTCGTCGACAAAAACGGCCGCCTGGTCGGACTCATCACTTATAAGGACATTACCAAAGTGCAGGATCATCCCAATGCCTGCAAGGATGCCAAAGGGCGCCTGCGTGTCGCTGCCGGCGTGGGCATCACGCCCGACGTCATGGATCGCGTCGCTGCGCTCGTCGCCGAGGATGTCGACGCCGTGGTGCTCGATTCGGCACACGGCCATTCCAAGAATATCGTTACCGCGCTGAAGCAGATCAAGGCCGCGTATCCCGCCCTCGACGTCGTCGTCGGCAACATCGCTACGGCCGAGGCCGCCCGATTCCTCATCGATGCGGGCGCCGACGGCATCAAGGTCGGCATCGGCCCCGGTTCGATCTGCACCACGCGCATCATCGCCGGTGTCGGCGTGCCGCAGTTGTCGGCCATCTACGCTGCCGCTTCCGTGGCCAAAGGCTCGGGCGTGCCGGTCATCGCCGACGGCGGCTTGCGTTATTCGGGCGACATCGTCAAGGCGCTGGCTGCAGGTGGCGACTGCGTGATGATCCTGT
>JAIDKM010000232.1 GCA_029051915.1 Alistipes sp.
CCCTTTCGAAAAAACTCGATGAGAGAGGTCAGCGCTTCAACCTGTTCGGCCGCTACTAATACTATGACTCGATGTACCGGACGGCCCCCTCGATCGTGCGTCAAGAATGGTGCGGGCGTCAGCGTGTTGCGGCGGGCATCAACTATTACCCGATCAAGAACATCGCGATCAAGGCCGAGTACTCGGTGGGCCTGCTCAAATCGCCCTTCAACAACGAACCGGCGCTTTCGCTCGGAATAGCCTACTCGGGAATTTTCAAACGCTGAATCCAATTCAAACACCTGTGAAATATGAAAAACCTTTTCAAGAAATCCATCTATGCGGCGACTGCGCTGCTGGTTGCAGCGAGTGCTGCCTGTTCTGACGACAAGGGTTCGGAAGCACCCGACGCCGACGTTCGTGAAACGGCGCTGAAGAGTGTAGCGGCCGACTTCGTGAACAAGACCGTGGTTCCCACCTACCGCTCGCTGGCCGATGCGTGCATCGAACTGCAAGCCTCGTGCGAGGCGATGCTCGAAGCCTACGACGAGGGTGCCCTGACCGACGAACGGATCCGCACGGCCGGCGATGACTGGAAGCGTGCGCGCCAATACTGGGAGTGGAGCGAAGCGTTCCTGTTCGGTGCGGCGAGCGACTATGATATCGACCCCCACATCGACTCGTGGCCGCTCGATCTGAACGCCCTGCAGAGCATGGTGCTGAACAACGCCCAGACGATGGCCTACATCGAGCAGAACCCCGATTTCGTGTCGACGCTCGGATTCGGCCTGCTGGGATTCCATGCCCTGGAATACATGCTTTTTGCCGAAGGCGGCACGCGGGCGGCCCGAACGCTCGACCGTCCGCAGCTGGTCTACCTGGTCGGCGTGGCCAATGACCTGTGCAACCAGTGCGTACGTCTGGAAGCGGCCTGGTGCGGCGGCATCGATGCGGTGAGTGAGACGAAACGGACGATTCTGGAAGATGCCGAACTGGACGAAGTGGAAGACTACGGCGGCTACATGCTTGACGCGGGCCAAGTCGGCAGCCGCTACAAGAGCTACACCGAAGTGGGCGAAGAGATGCTGCAAGGCTGCATCGATATTGCGACCGAAGTCGGCTCGCAGAAGATCGGCCGCCCGGCCAACGGCACGAGCGAAGAAGACATCAACTACATTGAATCGCCCCACAGCTACAATTCGCGGCAAGATTTCGTGGACAACATAATCAGCATCCGCAACGCCTACGAAGGAAGCAACGCCGGCGACGCCTCGATCGGCGACTGGATCGCGAGCGTGAATCCTACGCTCGACAAAGAAGTGCGCGAAGCCATTGCCGAAGCGATCGCCAAGATCGAAGCCTGCCCGGCGCCCTTCGTGAAGACCCGCACCGACCAACGCTGGAAAGAAGCCGCGGAATATTGCAACGTGGATCTTGTACGTGCGCTGACCCGTGCGCAGGACGAACTGACGAAATAACGACCGGCGATGAAGCGATATTTTGCATATTTTTGCATGACGGCAGCCCTGGTGGCTGCCTCGTGCGCAGATGACGGCAAAGGCGAAACGCCCGATCCGACGCCTGTCGAACTCTCCGAAGAGTATTATGCCGGCGGCCGGCTCGGCACGGCCTTCAACACGACCTCGGCGGCCTTCGAACAACCGACGCCCGCAGTCGATGCGGATGCGGCGATGACGCAACGCTTTCTGAACGGAGAACAACTGTTCGAAAACGTCTATCATACGGGTGACGCGGGCGTGCGCTGCGGCCTGGGCCCGCTCTACATCCGAACCTCGTGCATCCACTGCCACCCGGGATACGGGCACGGCAAACGTCAGACGGGCGTATTCAACACGCGCAACATCGGAAACGGCTACCTGCTGGTGGTAACCGATGCGAACGACAACTACCTTACCTCGCTGACGGGAATGCCCCAGACGCAGGCCGTGGCGCCGTTCAAGGCTCCGATCGACGAATCGCAGATCACGATCGCGTGGTACGACTACACGGACGAATGGGGCAACAAGTTTGCCGACGGCGAGAGCTACTCGCTGATCTATCCTGAGGTAACGATTCCCGAGAAAGCCTATTATGTACCCCTGATCGGTGCCGGCGGAGCCGTGCCCTATGCAGATGTGCGCGTGCGTGTCGAGTCGACGATCGGCATCTTCGGAACGGGCCTGCTGGATGCCATAACCGACGAAGACCTGCTGGCCGAATACACCCGTCAAGAACAGGCGGGCGTGGAACTCAACCCTGCGATCTTCGCCGGCGGAGCGTGGGCGAAGACCTACGGGGCGACGACCCATCCGCTCCGATACACCTATGCGCTGAGCCGTGGGCCGCTGCAAGATGCAGCCGGAGCGAATGCCATGTGGAACATCACCAACGTAACGCGCGGAGACCGCCGCTACCACTACATGACGACGACCTATGCTGAAACGGCGTCGCAAGATCCCGATGTACAACGCGATTTCTATGCGTGCTTTCCGGAGTGGAACAAGACGGGAGACGTGGAACGGGACATCTACGAC
>JAIDKM010000233.1 GCA_029051915.1 Alistipes sp.
GATTAGATGATGAACGACAGAACGACCCGGCCTTCGATGCCCCGGTTCATGGCTTCTTGCGGATAACGCACCCGCTGCATGACCCACATGCGGAAAGAACTCAGATCGCCGCCCTGGAACTTCGGCATCGTTTCGGCGACGAGGAAAGGCTGCTCTTCGCCGGGTGCTTCGTCATTCCCGGTTGCGGGCGGATTCTGCGCGGGCCGTGCCGGCTCGGTCGTCGCCGGTTTCTGGACGGCAGGTGCCATCGTCCGGACTTCCGCGGCCCGGGTCGTGAGCGAGAAGGCGCACATCAGGCCTGTTATGACGGGGATCACTCCCGCCAGTCGCAGCAGGGCGTACCTGCCGAAATTGTAATTGGTCATCATTTGAAAGCGTTTTTTGGTAAAGGAATTCCGCAGCCCGTTGGCTATGTCCGGACTATAGCCGAAAAGCTGCCTGAATAGGGTGTCCATGTATCTTTGGGGGTCGTAGCCCTGTGTCAGCACGTCGTGGTCGGCCTCGTACTCTTCGGCTTCGGCCAGCCGCCGGGCGGCGAGCCACACGAACGGATTCCACCACAGCAGGGCTTTCATGCACTCCATCAGGATGCGTTCGGCCGAGTGATGGTGTGCGAGGTGGCTCGATTCGTGGGCGATGATGGCGCATCGCTCGTCGGCCGGGGTCTCCTCCCAAAGGTAGATCGTGCCGCAGAACGAGAACGGAGCGATCCGCCGGCGGGTCAGCGCCAGCCGGAAACGGCCGGCCGGGGAGATCGTGGAGTCGCGTCGCAGTTGCCGGATGATCCTTGCCTGCCCGAGCATGGCGCCGACCAATACGAGCAGGCCTGCCGCCCAGACGGCTATTATGATCGTTTCGGCAAGAGGAAACGGACGGGGCGCAGCAACAGGAGCCGGAGCCGATTCGATCAGAAGTGCGGCGTCGAAAGGCTCCAGTTCGATCGCAGGTGCCGGCAGGAGCGGAATACGCAGTAACGGAATGAGACCTGCGAACACCGGCAGCAACAAGAGGTAGCGCCGGCACCAGCGCAGCGGCGCCCGTCGGTCGAGGAGCAGTTCGTAGGCGCCCCACAGCACGCCGCTGCAGACGACGATCTTCAGTGCTTCGGTCAGCAAGGTTCTCATGACTGCGATTTTTTGGCGTTGCGGATGATTTCGAGGATTTCGCTCTGCTCGTCGACCGAAATTTTTTCGTGGCGGGAGAAGAACGACACCAGCTGGGCCAGCGAACCGTCGAAATAGGAAGTCAGCATGGACGACATGACGCCGCGGGCGTAGCTTTCCCGGTCGACCGTCGGATGGTAGCGATGGCTCTTACCCTCGGCCGTATGCGTCAGAAATCCTTTGTTCTCCAGGATCTTGAGGAAGGTGGCTACGGTCGTGTACTTCGGACGCGGCTCCTCCATGCGTTCGATGATCTCGTTGACCACCGCATCGCCCAGTTGCCAGATGATCTGCATGATCTCCTCCTCGCCGCGGGTCAGCTCCGGAGTGGTTTTGTCGTTTTGCATAGCTGGTTCGTGTGTTATGGTGCAAATCTACTACTAAATTTTTAGAAGAACAAATATTTCTACTAAAATTTTAGTATTCAAGGGCGGAAATATTCGGATTGCGGGGCAAAAACAGCCTGCAGATGCTGGACGCAGCGCACGGGGAAGGCGTAAGCGCGTGTATTGCTGTAGAGCAGCGTCATCTCGTCGGAGTAGAAGCGGAGGATGCTCGCATTGGCACTCCCTGCCGAGATGGGGGACGACGACCAGTAGTAGCCACGCGAGCCGACGACGCTCAAAGCCCCCGTCGTGTTGTGGCGGCTGCCCGAAGCAGGCATAAGGAGCAATCGCTGGCATGAATGGCGGGAAGGGTGCCTTCATTATTCATTAGATGCAAACTTCCCGGCAGACTGATGTATACACCGACCCTCTTAGGCCGGGGATTGCTGAATCTGCAGGCCGCGCTGGCGGAAGCCGTAACTTCCGGCCACTCCGGGCCGTTAGGCTGTTTGGTGCATGAACGCAGGGGGCGGCCGGGCGCATCAACGCGACAGGCCCCGGGCGGCTTCGTTGTCTTTTTCGAGTTTCTCGTCCTCCTCCCACTCGAACCACGGGAATTCGCGGCGCGGGCCCAGCGAGAAACGTGTGTAGGTAATCGGCAGTCCCATCTCCAGGAACCGGCGTTCGTAGGCGGTCTTTACCGAGAGCACTTCGTCGGCATAGCCCGTTCCGTATATGTCCGCATTGGAGACGTCGCACCGCAGGCCATAGCGGCGGATCGCTTCGTTCGTATAGCCGTAGAGATGCTGGGAATCGGTCTTGAGGTTGATCCACCCGTCGGGCCGTAGCAGCCGGGCGTAGAGTTCGAGAAAGAAAGGTGCCGTCAGGCGTTTCTTCGCCCGGCGGCTCTTGAGCTGCGGATCGGGGAAGGTGATCCAGATTTCGGAGACTTCGCCCTCGGCGAAGAGTCCGCCGAGGAACTCGATCCGAGTGCGCAGAAAACCGACGTTGGGCATCTGCCGCTCGGTCGCGGTCTTGGCGCCGCGCCACATGCGGGCTCCCTTGATGTCGATACCTATATAATTACGCGAGGGGGCGCGTTCGGCCAGCGCGATCGTATACTCGCCCTTGCCGCAGCCCTCCAGAACGATGGGTCGGTCGTTGCGGAAGAAGTCGCGGTTCCAGTTCCCTTTGATGGGGTGGTCGCAGCGGAACACGTCGTCGAATTCCGGTTGCAGGAAGCAGTCGAATTCAAGGTTCTCGCGGAATTTGCGGAGTTTGTCTTTTCCCATTTTATTCGGTCTCTACATACAGTCCCACCGCCTCGACGCCTGCCGTCGGGCGAACGGGAGCGATCAGAAAACGGTAGTCGCCCCGCTGCCCGAAGACCGCCCGCCGCCGGTAGGGCACTGCCGTTTCGCCGTGAATCGCCGGCGGCCGGCGTTCGGGCGCGGCACAGAACAGAAACGTCTCGGTATGGCTGAGCGAGTCGGGGGTGCGTACTTCGATGCGGAGGGTCAGCGTGTCCTCGCGGAACCGGGGATCGTAGCGCAGAAAGAGCGACAGATCGCACCGTGCAAGGGTGTCGGCGTTCGGCAGGACGAGTTCTGCCGGTTCGCACCACTCTTCCGGATCGACGTCGGCGGCTATCGAACGATGTTCCATGCGACAAGCCGCCAGCAGCATCGCCGCCGCGATCATCGCTGCTTTCGTGCCACTTCTTGCGCCCCGTCTTGTGCGTCCCGCTTTCACCGCTTGTCGGGGTTATTGCCTCCGTTGTTTCCGCCATTGCTGCCGTTTCCGCGGTTCGGACGGCGGTTGTTGCGATGACGGTTGCGATCGTTGTTGCGGCCGCGCTTGTTGCGGCGGCGGGTCTTGTCGAAGCGCGTGATGCTGTCCTCGACCGATTCGGCGCCGTAGGTCGGCTCGTCGTTGGCGACGGGGATGTCGGCGGCCAGTTGCAGCTGCTCCACTTTCTTGCCGGCACGGTTCTGCTCCAGAATCTCCTTGACCCGCGCAACGGAGAGCGTGGTCAGGTTGGCCATCGTCTCTTTGGCCGACGAGAAAGTCATCGTGCCGGCCAGCACGTCGGTCTTCACCAGGAACCATTCGCCGTCGATGGTCTGCAAGGGCTCGCGCAATCGCGGGAATGCCTTGCGGGCGTCGACGTAGGTGTCGTATTCGTACATCATGCAGCACTTGAGCTTCGAGCACTGCCCGGCCAGTTTCTGGGGATTGAGCGAGATATCCTGCGCCCGGGCGGCACCCGTCGTTACGCTCGTGAAGTTCGAGATCCACGACGTGCAGCACAGCTCGCGGCCGCAGGCCCCGATGCCGCCGATGCGTCCGGCCTCCTGGCGGGCTCCGATCTGCTTCATTTCGATGCGGATGTGGAAGCGCTCGGCGAAGACCTTGATGAGCTCGCGGAAGTCGACGCGTTCGTCGGCGATGTAGTAGAAGATGGCTTTGATCTTGTCGCCCTGGTATTCGACGTCGCCGATCTTCATGTTGAGCCCCATGTCGGCGGCGATCTGGCGCGAGGCGATCATGGTTTCGTGCTCCAGGGCGATGGCCTCCTGCCAGCGTTCGATGTCGTAGGGTTTGGCCTTGCGGTAGATCTTTTTATACTCCCCGTTGTAGGGGGTGAAGCCCGTGCGGCGCATCTGGCGGGCTACCATGTCGCCCGTGAGCGAGATGATGCCGATGTCGTGGCCGGGCGACGCCTCGACGGCTACGATGTCGCCTTTCTTCAGGGGCAGGTTGTTGACGTTCTGGTAGAACGACCGGCGCGTATTCTTGAAGCGGACTTCGAAGATGTCGGTCGGAACATGATCGGGGAACTCTTCCAGCCAGTCGGTCTCATGGAGTTTGAGACAGCCGCCGCAGGGGCGTGCTTCGACTTCGGCACCTTCGTTGCAGAAAGCGCAGCCGCGGCCGATTTCGGGTTTGAACTTGCAGGTATGCGGTTTTTCGGATTCCATGTGAAGATATTTTGCGTAAAGGTACGCAATCTAATCCACAATTCAAATTCGGAAATCACAATTTTCCGATCCTGCGCCGGATCCTCGCGATCATCAGCACGGCGGCTGCCGACAGTCCGAACGAGTATCCCAAGAACAATCCCGAGGGGCCCATGCCGCACGTGAATCCGAAGAAATAGCCCACCGGCAGGTTGAGCAGCCAGTAGGATACGAATGCGATGGGCATGATGATCTTCACGTCCTGCAAGCCGCGCAGGATGCCGACCGAGACGTTCTGCAAGCCGTCCGAGAGCTGGTAGAGCGCCGCGAAGATCAGCAGGTCGGAGGTGATGGCGATCACCTCGGCGTTCGATGTGAAAAGCGTCGGGATCCAATGGCGCAGCGTAATGAAGATCAGGGCGGCGAAAGCGTTCCAGGCCAGCACCAGATGGTACGATGCCTTGGCCGCGAGCGACAGCTCGGGAATGTTGCGCAGGCCGTAGCAGTGCGAAATGCGGATCGTGGTGGCGGCGCCGATCGACATTACGATCATGAAGGCGCAGTTGCCCAGTGTGATGGCGATCTGGTTGGCGCTGATGGCCTGCGTTCCGAACCAGCCCATCATGACGCTCGTGCCCACGAAAGCCGACGATTCGAGGAACATCTGCAATGAGATGGGCAGGCCCATGCGCAGCAGCTGCCGGATGGTCGTCCACGAGTAGTTGCGGGGCGAAAATCCCTCCAGGTAGGTGCGGTATTTCGCCCGGTTGACGAAGTAGCCGATCATCAGGATCGGGGCGATCGTACGGGAGAGCAGCGTACCCAGACCGGCACCCTCGGCGCCCATTTCGGGGAATCCCCAGCGGCCGTAGATGAAGACCCAGTTGAAGCCGATGTTGGCCAGGTTGGCGATGATCGTTACGACCATTTCGACCCGCGTGTTGCCTACGCCCTCAAGGAATTGCTTGAAGGCGAAGAAAAGCATCATCAGCGGCATGCTGTAGATGAGCATCCGGTAGTAGGGCAGGGCCATGTCGACCACTTCGGCCGGTTGTCCGAGGTGGTAGAGAAGCGGTGCGGCGGCATATTGTACAGCCGCCATGCCCAGACCCAGGAGCGTATAGAACAGAATGCCGTTTTGCAGCAGGGAGGCCGAGCGTTTGCGGTCGCCCTGCACGAACAGCTCGCCCACCAGCGGCGTCATGCCCAGCGCCACGCCGATGGCCGTGATGCAGAGGATGAAGAAGACCGAGCCGCCGAACGAGACGGCGGCCAGCGGCAGCGGGTCGTTGCCGCCGTAGCGGCCCACCATCAGGTTGTCGGCCACCTGCGTGAGGATCTGTCCCACCTGTGTGAGCACCACGGGGAGGGCCAGCTTGAGGTTGGCCTTGTATTGATCCCGGTATTTCGCGTAGTCGTATAGCATAGAGGGGCACAAAGATAGTGCAAGGCGAGAGGAAAAGCAAACGGAGTTTGCATTTTCCCGAGCCGCAGCCTATCTAAGCCGGAGGCAAAGTCGTGCAAGCCGAGAGTAATGCCAAATTTATTTGAGCATTACCGAGGCGCCGCCTATCTAAGCCGAAGGCAAAGCGTGCAAGGCGAGGGCGGAATCCTGGCTGAAAGCCGGGCGATGTCCGAAGAAAAATTCGTATCTTGCAGTAAAATCGTTCCCGAGTTGTGAAAAAATCATTCTTTTGGCTTTGCGGAGGTCTCCTCTCCGTTTGGTCGTCCGGTTGCAGTTCGGACGGAACCGATCCGGCGGCGTCCGTCGTTGCGTTGGATATCCCGGTTCCCGTCCTTGCGATGAACGGCGATCGGGCGACTATCGCTTGGCGCGCCGTCGACCATGCCTGCCTGTATGCCTGGGAATTGAGCGCCGATACGGACAGGACACCCGTAACCGGCGTCTCCGTTGCACCCAGCCACTCTTTTCCGATGGAGGAGGAGTCGGTCTACAGCTTCCGCGTCATGGCGAAGGCCGAGGCCGGTTCAGGGTATTCGGATTCTCCGTGGTCAAGCTACGTGGTCTTCACCACACGCAATCACGAGCAGCTGGCAGCTCCGGTCGCTTCGGTCAAGAGCCGCACGGCGGT
>JAIDKM010000234.1 GCA_029051915.1 Alistipes sp.
GTGATATTCATCGAGACGGTGGGCGTAGGACAATCCGAAACGGCCGTGCACTCGATGGTCGACCTTTTCATGCTTCTGCAAATCTCGGGAGCGGGCGACGAACTGCAAGGCATCAAACGAGGCATCATGGAGATGGCCGATCTGATGGTCATCACCAAAGCCGACGGCGAAAACATCCACAAAGCGGAGCTGGCCCGCACGCAATTCCAAGGAGCCCTGCGGCTGTTCCCGGTGCCCGAATCGGGCTGGCGGCCGAAAGTATACGCCTGCTCGGCGGTGGCCGGCACGGGCCTGGAAGAAGTATGGAAAGGAGTGGAAGAATTTCTGGATCACATAGAAAAGAACGGCTACTTCAAGCACCACCGCAACAACCAAAACAAATACTGGATGTACGAATCGATCGAAGAAGTACTGCGCAACTCGTTCTACCAAGATGCGGAAGTGGAAGCCCGCATCGGCGAATATGAACAACGGGTGCTCGACGACCGGATATCGTCGTTCATAGCGGCCAAAGAACTACTGGAGCTTTACTTTAAGAAACGAAGCTGAAAGAACTGGCAAACAAAGAGAAAGCAGCGCAAGTCGACTTGCGCTGCTTTTTATTTTCGGAACGGAGAGGGGAATTACTTGAGGACGGGGAGCTTCAAGCCGTAGTGCACGGCGATGACCCGCACGAAGATGACGCTGAGCGCGGTGGCGACCTCCGTAATCCCGGCGGAGAGACCGGTCATCTGGCAGAACCAAAAAACGACCCCGCCGAAGACGCAGGCGAGGGCGTAGATCTCCTTGCGGAAGATCAACGGCTCCTCGTTGATGAGGATATCCCGCAAGACACCCCCGGCAGCGCCCGTAATGGTACCCATGATGATGCCGACCCAGAGGGGAAAACCGGCGGCCAACGTTTTTTCGATGCCGACGACGGTGAAGAGCCCCAGTCCGATGGCGTCGAAGATGAAGAAGGTATTGTTCAACCGGATGAGGTAAGGCCCCGAGACGATGACGATGACCAAAGCGGCGGCGGTAACGACGAGGTAAGTGGGATCGAGCATCCAAAAAGGAGTGGTCGAGAGCATCAGATCGCGAACCGTACCGCCCCCGATGGCGGTGGTGAAGCCCACGACGTAGGCACCGAACCAATCGAACCGTTTGGCCGAAGCGAGCCGGATGCCGCTGATGGCGAAAGCCAACGTACCGAGAAGCTCGATGAAAGTGAAGAATGTCATGACATCAAAACCGTTTTCGGGCGACAAAAATAATATAAATCCTGCGAACTGAGCGCGGCGCCCCGGCTAAACGAACTCTTTTTGCAGGAGCCCGGCCAGCTCGGGCATGCCCTCGGCGGCGCGCTTATGGATGAATGTGAGCGGATTGCGGATCCCGGAAGTATCGGGAGGACCCGGATCGCCAACGAAGACGGGACCACCGGCCCGCGCGTAACGAACCACCGAAGCGGCGGGATAGACGGCCAACGAAGTACCGACGACGACGAAAAGATCGGCCCCGGCGGCGATCCGTGCGGCC
>JAIDKM010000235.1 GCA_029051915.1 Alistipes sp.
AGCGGGAGGAGGACTCGAACCTCCGACCTCCGGGTTATGAGCCCGACGAGCTGCCAACTGCTCTATCCCGCGATATACTGTGAGAACGAATCTTGTCGTAGATCGTGAGTGCAAAGGTAATACAAAAAACGAGCTTTGCAAAATAAATTTTTGCGGATATGCCCGACGAACGGTGCATGCCCCTGCGACGCAGGGAGTTAATGGGTGAAAAATAATTTACCCGATTCGCTCGGCGACGACCTCGGACAAGTCGCGGACGTCGGACGAAGCACCCCGCCCGATGGCCTTCTTGCAGAGGGGACAAGCCGTAACGATGACCTCGGCGCCTGTAGCCTCCAACTCCTCGGCGACCGACCGGGCGATGGCGACCTGCTGGGAATCGGAGATGGCCGTATTGGCGACCGAAGAACCGCAACAAAGAGCCTCCGCGCGAGTATGGGTCGGCTCGAGCAAGGTGCCGAACGCCCCGATCACGGTGCGCGGCTGGTCGTAGATGCCGCAGCCGCGTCCGAGCTCGCAAGGATCGTGGTAGGTGAAGCGGGTGCCGTCGTGCCGGGCGGAGAGACGCCCGGATTGCAGGAGCCGCAAGATATACTCGGAGTGGTGGAGCACCTCGATGCCGTCGAGCCGGTAATCCTCGCGGAAGACCTTGAGGCAGATGGGGCAGGAAGTAACCAACGTGGCGATGCCGTGCCGGCGGAAGAGCTCGGTGTTGTAGTTCATCATCCTGCGGGCTGCGTCGGTCTCGCCGGCGAGCTTGAGCGGCCGTCCGCAGCAGACGCCCCCGTCGCGGTCGGCCCACCAGACCTCCTCGCCGGCCGCCGTGAAGATCCGCTTCATGGCGGCGAGCGTCCGGGGCGTGAGCAACGTCATACATCCGGCGAAGTATCCGGTGCGGCCCGAACCCTGCGAGCGGTCGATATCCTTGAGGTAGGAGTAACGCCGCTTGTCGGGCAAGTTGCGCACCCTGTCGCGCGAATTGATCCGCAAGGTATTGAGGTCGATGCCGACGGGACACTTCTCGGCGCAGCGGCCGCACAGGAGGCAATTGTCGGCGACCTCGGGCCGCAACATCTTGTAACGACGGTCGCGCAGGAAGTAGACCGACTGCACGCGGTCGATATTCAAGACGCTCTGCAACTGGCAAGGATCGATGCAGATGCCGCAACGCGAACAAGCCTCGATCTGGAACCGGTCGAACGACGAAGCCTTCTCGCCCGACCGCAGCCGGTAGTGCCGCAAGAAGATGAGGGGAATCTCGGTGAAGATGTGCATGTACCGCGAAAACGGCAAGGCGACGAAGAAGAGCCCGAGGCAAGAGGAGTAGAACCACCAGGCGGCGCTTTCGATGCCGATCAGGGCCGGCACGCCGATCCAAGAATGCAACCAGGAGCCGAGCGACCCGGTGAGGAACCCGCCGCCCCCGTAGAGGGCGCAGGTGGCGCTCTCGGCGATCAGCCGTGCGGGGAAGATGAACCACAGAGCCGACATGGCGACCCGGTCGCCCCAGACGTGTCGGGTGGTGCGCCGCATACCCATAGCCCTGGAGTAGAAACGCTTGCCCCAAGCCAACGCGACGCCCGAGAGGACGAACAACAACAACAGATCCATCGTGAAGTCGAAGAACGGCTTGTGCGGGAGGCCTGTTGCGAAGTATTTGAAGAAGACGTGCCCCTGCAACGGCACGAAGCGGAAACCGAGGTGCGCGAGGGTCTCGATCCACCCCACGGCGATCAAGAGGAACCACCCGAAAGCCAGCGACATGTGCATGTATCCGAGCACGGGATCGATCCGGAAGATGCGGCGGTGGAGGAGCGACTCGCGGACGACCTCCCCGACGGCGCGGAACGTAGCCCGCGAAGGCAGGCCCCGCAAGATCCGCAACTTGTCGGCGCGCGGCAGGAGCCAGAGCCACCAGGCCCATTTGCCGGCAATGCAGGCGAACATGGCCGCGGCGCCGATGATGAACGGCAGGCAGAAGGGAGCGAAGAACGTCATGGCCGGAAATCCTCCATTTTACGTTTGATGAGCAAGACCACGCCGCGCGTATTGATGCCCCGCGGGCAGACGAGCCGGCATTTGCCGCACAACATACATTTGTTCATCTCCTCGTAGGCCCCCTGGTACTCGCCCCGCCGCACGAGCGTGTGCACCCTGCGGAAATTGAACTCCGTGAGGCGGCCGGCCGTGCAGACGGCCGTGCAACTGCCGCACCCGATGCAAGTCTGCAACTCGGGCATTTCGTGCAGGATCTCGTCGCTGCGCAAGAGGTCGTTGCGGTCGATGTCGATGCTCCGCGGCCGCGAGATGCCGTAACCGAACTGGATCGTAGCCATAGGCGTCTATCGTTTGAGGTAAGCCTCCACGGCGTCGGCCGCGGCCGACGCCTCGTTGAGGGTTTCGCCCACGTTCTTGGGAGCGGTAACCGTGCCGGCGAAGAAGATCCCCTCGACGCTGCTGCGGACGTTGCCCAAAAAATGATCGTGCGGCGCGAAGAAGCCGCTGGGAGCCCGGAGCAAACCGGCGCTGTCAGCCAGGGCGGCGCTGTCGTCGTTGGCCCGCATGCCGACGAGCAAGATCAACATGTCGACGCTCATGCGCAGAGGACGCCCCGTGAGCGTATCCTCGGCCTTGATCTGGATGCGTCCGTCGATCGTCGGAGCCGCCTCGGAGATGCGCCCGCGGACGAAGTGGACGTTGAACCTCTGCTGGGCCTCGCGGTACATCTCCTCGTATCCGGGCCCGAACATGCGGATGTCCATGTAGAAATTGAAGACGTCGGCCTCGGGGAAGAGCCGCTTCATCTCCATGGCCTGCTTGACGCCCGTAACGCAGCAGACGCGCGAACAATGCTGCTGGCACACCTTCTCGTCGCGCGAACCGACGCAATGGAGGAAGGCGATGCGCCGCGGAGCCCGCCCGTCGGCGCAAGCCACGCGCCCCTCGTTGAACATGCGCTCGATGTCGGCCGAAGTGAAGACGTTGTCGTAGAGCCCGTAGCCGTACTCCTCCTTGACCGAAGCGTCGAAGAGCGTGAAGCCCGAAGCGAGGACGACGGCGTCGCAAGAGAGCTCCTCGCCCGAGTCGAGGACGACCTTGCGGGGGCCGATCTCAGTGGCCGTGGCCCGCGTATGGACGGCGATGCCCCGCTCGCGGAGCCGCCGCCGCAACTCGGAGAGCACCTCTGCGGCGGGAGTGAACGAAGGAAACAACGCGTGCCAGCCGCGCAATTTGCCGCCCGGCTCGGAATCCTTTTCGAGGATGAGCGGCTCGAAGCCCCGGTCGGCGAGGCACAAAGCCGTCTGCATGCCGGCCACGCCGCCGCCTATGATGAGAACCTTTTTCATGTCTGGTTTCTTCTGATTCTTTAGTTATTCGCGCATGTCGTAGAAAGCGGCCGGAGGGCACCCGTTGACCACGGCCGAGTCGGGCTTGCCGATGTATTTGCCGTTGCGCCCGAGGTATTTGGCCGCGGGATCGTAGTCGATGCCCATCTTGTCGAGCAGGGGCTCGACGTCGACCTGGTGCATCTGCATGCCCAAGGCCCAAGGGTCGTAACCCAGGACGAGGCCCGCCATCTCCTCGTAGGTGAGCACGGGAATGCCGTGGCCGTTGTCGCCGTAGGTCGTGCCCTCCATCTCGGCGATGGCGTACTGCCACTTGTCGAGGAACATGGCGCAGCCGGGGCAGTTGGCGACGATGAAGTCGGGCTTGTACGGAGCCATGCTTTCGAGCTTCTTATGCGAATTGGCGATCGAGTAACCGCGGTTGGCCTGCACGAGGTAGTTGCGGAAGCCGAAGCCGCAACAATGCCGCCGCTCGGGGTAATCGACGCACCGGCCGCCCCACGACTCGATCATGCCGGCCAGCACGTAGGGAAACTCAGAACCCCCGATGCCGGACTTGGGGAAGATCTTGGCGTAGTGGCACCCGATGTGCTCGACCACGCGCAACGGCTCCCCCGTGATGCTGTTCACCAACCTGTGCCGGGCCTTGCGGGCGATCTCCTCGCGGAAGTGGAAGACGATGTCCGACGTATGGGCGAGGCTGGCGGGCTTGCGGAACTCGCGCCCGGTGGCCTTGAACAGATTCTCGCGTGTCCTCTCCTCCGTTTCGGGGAACTCCTCCCAGGTGGCGAGGATCTCGGAGTAGACGCCGAACGAGGTGATGCACGAAGCGACGAAGTGCTCGTAGCCGGCCTCGGTCATCAGAGCGAACTGCCGCGCGACGACGGTCATTATGGTTTCGAGCGGCACGATGTCGGAGTGGTAACC
>JAIDKM010000236.1 GCA_029051915.1 Alistipes sp.
GTTCCATGCTGGCCGACAAGACGCAGCACGAAGTCGCGGCCTATCTCGATTTCCGGCAGACGATCGTTCCGTGGCTGATTCTCGACGCCGGAGTACGCATCGACCACCATTCGCACGTGGGAACCGAGTGGGTGCCGCAAGCCGGTCTTTCGTTCCTGCCGTCGCAGAACAGCGAGCTCAAACTCTCCGCCTCGAAAGGCTTCCGCTACCCCACCATCCGCGAAATGTACATGTTTCCGCCGCAGAATCCCGACCTGAAGCCCGAACGATTGTGGAACTATGAAATCGCCTGGTCGCAGCGGCTCCTGGACGGCCGGATCTCCTACGGCATCAACATCTTCTATATCGACGGACAGAATCTGATCATGCGCATTCCCGTCGACGGCCGGCCGAAGAACATCAATACGGGCTGTGTGAAGAATGCGGGCGCCGAGGCGCAGATCGGCTGGAGGATCTCGCCCGCATGGTCGTTCGACGCCAACTACAGCTACCTGCACATGGAGTATCCTGTGCTGGCATCGCCCGAACACAAGCTCTATGTCGGAGCGGCATTCGCCAAAGGTCGCTGGAGCGTCTCGACCGGCGTGCAATATGTCGAGGGACTCTACACCGAAGTAAAGGTGAACGGCAGCGGCAACTATCGGCAGGAGAACTTCGTGCTGTGGAACCTGCGCGGCGGTTTCCGCGTCTGCAAAGCGGTCGATCTGTTCGTAAAGGGCGAGAATCTGCTGGCCCAGCGCTACGAGATCAATGCCGGCTATCCGATGCCCAAAGCAACGGTACTGGGCGGTGTCGATCTGCACTTCTAATTGAAATAAACAAACTTAAATAATTGACTACAAATGCAAACTACAAGCGTAAAACTCTACTCCCTGACCTATGCGGAGAGCAAAACCTATCTCGTTGCAGCGCTCTTCGCGCTGGGCAATATCCTCTTGCCGCAGCTCTGCCACACGGTTCATCTGGGCGGCCCTACCTGGCTGCCGATCTACTTCTTCACGCTCGTCGCCGCTTACAAATACGGCTGGCGTGCGGGTGTACTGACCGCTGTGGCTTCGCCCGCAGTCAACGCCCTGTTTTTCGGCATGCCGAGCGCTGCCCTGCTTCCGGCCATCTTGCTGAAATCGGTACTGCTGGCATTGGCGGCAGGATGGACGGCCACCCGTTTCTGCCGGACTTCGCTCCTGCTGCTGGCCGGGGTCGTCGTCGCCTACCAGACGCTCGGCACCTTGGGCGAATGGGCCCTCGTCGGCGCTCTTCGCACCGCCCTGC
>JAIDKM010000237.1 GCA_029051915.1 Alistipes sp.
GCCGCCGGGCGCCCCCGGATTCCGGTGCCAAAATCGCAACAATAAACTAATAATGCGTTTTTTTCCGGGGAATATCAATTATTTTTCCTACTTTTGCGCTAATTGGAAAATAATGAACTTAAATGCCGAAGTTCCATGACAAGGTAGACGTACTCAGAAAACCCGGATGGCTCAAGATCCGACTGCACCGCACCGCCGACTATGCCGACGTGCGGCGGATCGTCGAAAAGCACGAGTTGCACACCATTTGCAGCAGCGGCCGTTGTCCCAATCAAGCCGAATGCTGGAGCCGCAGAACCGCCACGTTCATGATTCTGGGCGATATTTGTACGCGTAGCTGCCGTTTCTGCGCCACGCAGACCGGCAAGCCCCTTGCCCCCGATGCCGACGAACCCCGCCGGGTTGCCGAAAGCGTCGCACTGATGAAACTGAGGTATGTCGTCGTAACTTCCGTAACGCGCGACGATCTGCCCGACGGAGGCGCCCGCCACTGGGCCGCGACCGTAGAGGCGATCCGCCTGCGGAATCCCGACGTCGCAATTGAGCTCCTTATTCCCGATCTCGACGCACGGCCCGACCTGCTGGACGTGGTCATCGCGTCGAAGCCCGACCTCGTCGGGCACAACATCGAAACCGTCGAGCGACTGACCCCTGCGGTGCGTTCCCGCGCGAAGTACCGCACCAGTCTGGAAACCCTGCGTTACCTCCGGGAGCAGGGCGTCGCCACGAAAAGCGGACTGATGGTCGGACTCGGCGAGAGCGATGATGAAGTATTGCAGACTCTGGCGGACCTGCGCGAGGCGGGCGTCGGAATCGTTACGCTCGGTCAGTACCTTCGACCCACTCTGGAGCACTACCCCGTTGCGGCGTATATCACTCCCGAAAAATTCGAATGGTACAAGTCCCGGGCGCTGGAGATGGGCTTCGGCTACTGTGCGAGCGCACCCTTAGTGCGGTCGTCCTACCTGGCCGAAGAAGCGCTCCGAAGCACGAAAGGTCTGCAACGATGAAAGCCCTGTGCCGCGACCTCGGAGAGATGGACTACGCCGCTTGCTGGGATTTGCAGCGGACGCTTTTCGAGGAGCTGACGGCCGCAAAAAAGGGCGCCGGGGGCCTGAACGCAGGCACGGCATCAAACGAACCGAGCCCGCGAGACGGAGATGCCGATAAGATCGGCACGGTGCTGCTGGTCGAGCATCCGCCGGTCTACACGCTGGGCAAAAGCGGCCACGCAGAGAACCTGCTGGTCGACCGGATGGCTCTGGAGCGGCTCGGAGCGCAGTTCTTTCACATAGACCGCGGCGGGGACATCACGTTCCACGGGCCCGGGCAGCTGGTTTGCTACCCTGTTCTCGACTTGGAACGGATCGGAATCGGTCTGCGGGAGTACATCGACCGACTCGAAGAAACCGTGATCCGCACCGTCGCCCGCTATGGCATTGCGGCGGGCCGCATCGCCGGGGCCTCGGGCGTCTGGATCGGAGGGCCGGAAGAGACGGCGGCCGACAAAGAGTGTGCGGAGGAAACGGCCGGCCGTCGAGCGGCAGCGAACCGGGAAAAAGATGTGCCGCGCAAGATCTGCGCAATAGGCGTCCGCTCGTCGCGTTATGTAACCATGCACGGCTTCGCGCTGAACGTTACGACCGACCTCGAATGGTTCTCGCGCATCAACCCCTGCGGATTCCGCGATCGCGGCGTAACGTCGATCGCCCGCGAAACGGGTCGCCGGGTGGCGATGGAAGAAGTCAAACGGCTGGTCGTCCAGGAACTGGAACGGCAGCTGGGAATAGAAATAGGATCCGAATTTTCGGATCGGAGCCTGCGGGCTCGCTGAAATAGAAAAATAAATGTTAGAATATATAAATAATAGTTCGTATGCCCATAGAAAAACGTTGGGTAGTGAAGCCGCAGGGGGATGCCGAAGCGGCGGCCGCATTGTCGGCCGCGCTGAAGCTCTCGCCCGTGCTGGCCAATCTACTCGTACAGAGAGGCATAGACACCGTAGAAAAGGCGGAAAAGTTCTTTAAACCCAGTCTCGCCGACCTCCACGATCCGTTCCTGATGAAGGACATGGACAAGGCGGTCGAGCGGGTCGAACGGGCCGTCGCGAACAATGAGAAGATCATGGTTTACGGCGACTACGACGTGGACGGCTGTACGGCCGTCGCGCTGGTGTACAAGTTCCTCCGCCAGATCGGGCACAAAAACCTGACGTTCTACATTCCCGACCGTTACACCGAGGGTTACGGCATCTCGGTCAAGGGTATCGACCTCGCGGCCCGCAAGGGCGTGGGGCTCATCATAGCCCTCGACTGCGGGATCAAAGCCACGGAAAAGGTCGTCTATGCGAAAGAGAAAGGCGTGGATTTCATCATCTGCGACCATCACCTCCCGGCCGAGGAGATTCCCCGGGCCGTAGCCGTATTGGACCCCAAGCGGGTCGACTGTTCCTACCCGTTCGACGAGCTGTCGGGCTGCGGCGTGGGCTTCAAGCTCGTGCAGGCCTACGCTCAGAAGAACGGCATTCCGTTCGAGCAGATCCTCGATCTGCTGGATCTGCTGGTCGTGAGCATCGCCTCGGACATCGTGCCGCTGGTCGACGAAAACCGCATTCTGGCTTACTTCGGATTGAAGAACCTCAACCGCGAACCGTCGAAGGGACTGCTGTCGATCATCAAGATCTGCGGACTGGACAAGCACAACATCACCATCGACGACATCGTCTTCAAGATCGGGCCGCGCATCAACGCCGCCGGGCGCATGCGCATGGACGAAACCGACGAGAACGCTTCGCCGTCGGGCGGTCATGCCGCCGTGGAGCTGCTCATCGAGGGTAACGAGAGCGTCGCCGAGGAGTTCGGCAACGTCATCGACGCCTACAACCGCGACCGCAAGTCGATCGACCGCTCGGTTACGCAGGAGGCGCACGACTACATCGAGAGCAATCCCGAGCTGAAGAGCCGCAAGAGCACCGTCATCTACAATCCCAAGTGGATGAAGGGCATCGTCGGCATCGTCGCCTCGCGGCTGATCGAAACCTACTACCGGCCCACGGTCGTGCTCACCATGAGCAACGGTTTCGTTACCGGTTCGGCGCGCTCCGTGCCGGGCTTCGACCTCTACCAGGCCGTCGAGTCGTGTTCCGATCTGCTGGAAAACTTCGGCGGCCACATGTACGCCGCCGGTCTGACGATGAAACCCGAAAATGTCGAGGAGTTCACGCGCCGCTTCAACGACTTCGTGGAACAGCATATCGATCCCCGGATGCTCGTGCCGCAGGTCGACATCGACAGCGAGCTGCTCTTCTCCGACATCACGCCCCGTTTCCGCGACCACCTCAACCGCTTCCAGCCCTTCGGGCCGGGCAATGCGGCGCCGGTCTTCGTTACGTACGGCGTCAGCAACCACGGCGAAGCCAAGCTGGTCGGCATGGAGTGCGAGCACCTGCGCATGGATCTCATGCAGCGGCAGAAGCCCAACACCAAGATCCAGGCGATCGCTTTCCAGCAACCTACGCACTACGAATGGGTGCGCTCGGGACGGCCGATCGACGTCTGCTACCAAATCGTCGAGAACCACTACCGCGGCACCGTTACCACCCAGCTGCGGATCAAGGACATCAAGCCGGTTACTGGCAAGTAGGCAGCAGCTCAGCCAATTAAAAATGAAAAAGGAGACTTTACAGGTCTCCTTTTTCATTTCAACGTCTCCGAAAATACGTGTGCGGATTCTTAATTCCCTTTTACATCCGAATCACTCTCGCCGCATCGTCGCTTTCGGGCAGGGGCGCCGGCACGAAGTCGGAATAACCCATCGCGATGGCGCAGAGAGGTTCGCAACCCTCCGGAATCGGCAGAAAGGTACGCAGAAAATCCGCCGCCGTCTCGCCGTCGGGCGCTTCCTTCAGCCGCGGCCGACCGTCGACATGCACCCAGCATGACGCCAGTCCTTCGTCCACGCAAGAGAGCTGCAATACCGTCGCTGCAATGGCACAGTTTTCGCGCCACAGGTCGGTCGCCGACGTGTCGCCCAGCACCACCACGGCCAGCGGCGCTCCCTTCATGAAGCCGGCTCCATAGTCGCGCATCCCGGCCATGCGGGCCACAACGGCAGGATCGTCGACAACCAGAAACCGCGTCGAGCGGCTGTTGCGCGACGAGGGGGCCGAAAGAGCCGCCGCCAACATGCGGTCGACGACTTCACGGGGTACGGGCCGCCCGTCGAATTTGCGGATCGAGCGGCGTTTGCTGATGATCTCCTTGAATTCCATAATGCGAATCGTTTTTTCTGCGCTTCTTGCAAAGATAGTGAAAAAAGAGTATATTTGAATGACGAAAACCATCCCGCCATGAACAACGACTACCGTTTCACCATCGCCCTGATCTACGACTTCGACGGCACGCTGGCTCCCGGCAACATGCAGGAGTACGATTTCATCCCCGCCGTCGGCAAGAGCAACAAGGAGTTCTGGACCGAAGCCAACTCGCTGGCCGAGGAGCAGGACGCCGACATGGTGCTGACCTACATGGCCCGCATGATCCAGGGCGCCCGCTCGAAAGGGCTGTCGCTGAGACGCGAAGCGTTCCAGGAGTCGGGGCGGCGCGTTACCCTGTTCCGCGGAGTCAGGGAGTGGTTCGGACGCATCAACCGCTACGGCGAGCAGAAAGGCATCCGCATCCTCCACTACATCAACTCCTCGGGATTGAAAGAGATCATCGAGGGCACCGAAATCGCGCACGAATTCCGCAAGATCTACGCCTGCTCGTTCCTCTACGACGTCGACGGCATCGCCTACTGGCCCGCCGTGGCGGTCAACTACACCAACAAGACACAGTTCATCTTCAAGATCAACAAGGGCGTCGAGTCGGTCTCCGACTCGAAACTCGTCAACCGCTATATCCCCGAGAACGAGCGGCCCGTGCCTTTCAGCCGCATGATCTACGTCGGCGACGGCACGACCGACATCCCCTGCATGCGCCTGGTGAAGAACTACGGCGGCCACTCGATCGCCGTCTACAATCCCGAGCAGAAAGGGGCCCACAAGGAGATGGCGTCGCTCATCCAAGACAACCGCGTCAATCATGTATGCCCGGCCGATTACAGTGACGGATCCGACATGGATACGATCGTCAAGATGATCATCGACAAGATCGACCTCGACGACCGTCTCGAACGACGCGAAGCCCTGCTGTGATCCCTGCCGCCGCACGAAACCCCGGCCAAACCCCGACTCTTATGAAGAAATCTCTTTTATCGCTGCTCCTGCTGACAGCCTTGCCGACCGCCCTCTCCGCACAGGAGGAGACGCCCGTCCGCAAACGGGAGCCGTTCGTCCGGCAGCACGAGCTGCGCCTCACCGTGGGAGCCTATCCGCTGATGCCCTACCTGGCCGGATCGGGATGCGACGCCGAGCATGCTTTCGGTTTCGACCGTACCCATCGCGGCCCGGTCTACACGAGCGGTGCGTGGTCGCTCTCCTACGACTACCGGTTCAAAAAGTGGTTCGATCTGGGACTCATGCTCGGCTACTATGGCGAATACAGCACCTCGTACAACAACCGGAATCCTTCGCTGACGAACCGCAATCGCGCCCACTACCTGACGATCATGCCCGTCGCGCGCTTCACGTGGGTCAACACGCGGTGGGTGCGCATGTATTCGGCGCTGGGTCTCGGCGCCACGGTCGGATTCGGCCACGATGCCTACGAAGGGACGCGGCTCCACGACGCGACTCTCGCCTTGCAGTGCACCCCGGTCGGTATCGCCGTCGGCCGTTCGCTCTTCGGATTCGCCGAAGTGGGACTGGGTGCGCAGGGCGTGCTGATGATGGGCGTGGGGTACAAATTCAAACCCAAAAACAAGCTGACAAAATGAAGCGGATATCGATGATATTGGCAGCTCTCGTCGCGCTGACGGGCTGCCGGATCGAAGAAGCCGAATATTTCGACCCGGCCGACAACGGCAGCTATTTCTTCCAATTCGTGAACAGCACGCTCTCGGTCGATGCGGCCTACGCCGCCCGCGTGATGCTTTTCAACCTCTACTACTCGGCTCCCGAGGAGGAGCGCGAAATGCTGCACGACCGCTATTTCTACTCCTCGCGCATCGTCCGTTCGGGCGACGAATGGCACATCATCGACAGCTACCGCGAGCTGGTGATCTACACCGACGGGCAGCCGCTCTCGACCGACGGCGCGACGTGGCGCTATGCCGACAGCTCCCAAAGCTGTCCGGAAGACGAGATGCCGACGATCGTCTGCAGCCGCAAGGAGGAATCCAAAACACCCGTCTACAGCTTCCGGCCCAACGACAACGAGCAGCTCTCGTTCACCGTCTTCTACACCAGCCAACCGCAAGAAAACGGCTCAGGGCTTTACTTGTGCGAGCTGCAAATCGAGGGCCGGGGCCAATATAACTATAACAAAGAGTGCTACGGATTCGAAAAAGTCGCTTATGAAATAGTCGAACCGCTGAAATACGCCTCGAACCGGCCACGCGGATTCAGTGCCGGAACCCTGACGCTGACGGCCGAAATAGAGAACGACGAACCACTCAGCTTCCAAGCCGAGTACACGGCGGCGGACTATAGCGTATGGATTCACTGCGGCGAATATAAAAAAATGTTTTGGTACTGATACGATGGAGATTCTTTTCGCCACCAACAACACCCACAAGCTCAGCGAGGTGCAGGCCGTTCTGGGCGACGGCTTCCGCCTGCTGACGCCGCGCGACTGCGGCATCACGGAGGAGATTCCCGAGACGCAGCCCACCATCGAGGGCAATGCCCTGCAAAAAGCCCGTTACCTCTACGAACGCACGGGCCGCGACTGTTTCGCCGACGACACGGGGCTCGAAGTCGAAGCACTCGGCGGTGCGCCGGGCGTCCACTCGGCGCGCTACGCCACCGACGGCCACGACTTCGCGGCCAACAACCGCCTGCTGCTGAAGAATCTTGCCGGACAGGAGAATCGCCGGGCCCGCTTCCGCACGGTCATCGCGCTCATCATCCGAGGCGAAGAACACCTTTTCGAGGGAATCGTCGAGGGCCGGATCGTCGACGCCGAGCGCGGAACCGAGGGCTTCGGGTACGACCCGCTTTTCATACCCGAAGACGGCGACAAGACTTTCGCAGAGATGAACGCCGAAGAGAAAAACGCCGTCTCGCACCGCGGCCGTGCCGTCCGCCGTCTCGCCGACTATTTGCATTCCATCGAGAAATAGGCTATCTTCGCACCTCTATGGAGACGAAAAACTACGAAAAGGAAGAACGTTTCGACCCGACGACCGTCGAGGCGCTCAAACATCACTACGGCGAGATCCTGCGCCTCCTGGGCGAGGACACCGCGCGCGAGGGGCTCGTGAAGACCCCCGAACGGGTCGCCAAAGCGATGTCGTTCCTCACGAAAGGTTACGACGAAGACCCCCTGGCCATCATCCGCTCGGCGATGTTCCGCGAGGAGTACAAACAGATGGTGCTGGTCAAGGACATCGAGCTCTACTCGCTCTGCGAACACCACATGCTGCCCTTCTACGGCAAGGCCCACGTGGCCTACATCCCCGACGGCCGCATCACGGGACTCTCGAAGATCGCCCGCGTGGTGGAGTGCTTCGCACGCCGGCTGCAAGTGCAGGAACGGCTCACGGTGCAGATCCGCGACTGCATCCAGGAGGCCCTCGACCCGATGGGCGTGGCCGTGGTGATCGAAGCGAGCCACATGTGCATGCAGATGCGCGGCATCGAGAAACAGCAGTCGGCGACCACTACGTCGGCCTTCACGGGAATCTTCCTCTCCGACCACCGCACGCGCGAGGAGTTCATGACCCTCATATCGCACCGCTATCGGTAAAATCGGCCGAGAGGCTGCGCTCCTTACGACGCTTTCCTGACGGGAAGCGTCTTTTTTGTTGTCCGTTCGGATTTTCCTCGGGCCGCAGGCACCTGCGGAACGGTATTTGATCCCCGCACCCACGACAGCAAACCAAAAATCAGAAAACCATGACCGTCAAAACCATCCATTACCTTGCGATCGCACTGCTCGCGGCTGCGGTCTGCTCTTGCCAGAAAGAACCCTCGACATCGGATCTGCACCGCGAATACCTGGTCTACACCGGCCACGATGCCAACACCGAGTTCGCCGCGTTCGAAACCTTCTATCTGCCCGACAGCATCCTCATCATCGGCAGCAACAAGAAAACCGAATACTGGAAAGATGACGACGCACTCGAAATCGTCGACCTGGTATCCGCGAATCTGACGGCGGCGGGATTCCTGCGCACCGCAGAGAAAGAGAACGCCCACCTGGGCATCCAACTCAGCTACGTCGAACAGGAGACCTACTTCGTCGGCTACGACAATCCCTACTGGTGGTGGTACTACCCCTACTACTGGGCCCCCGGCTACTGGGGCGACTGGCTCGGCTGGCACTATCCCTACCGTGTCTACTACGGCTACACGGCCGGCTCGCTGCTGCTCGAAATGGTCGACCTCACGGGCACCGAGACCACGACCAAACGTCTGCCCGTCGTCTGGGACAGCTTCATCAGCGGACTGCTGACCTCGAACACCGGTCTCAATCAGCAACGCACGCTCGATGCCATCCAGCAGGCTTTCGCACAATCGCCCTATCTCTATCAATAGTTCTAAAAACCTAACGCAACAACCATGAAAACAACGAAATACTTCCGGATTCTCGCACTCTGCACGCTGCTGCTGGCCGTCGCACGACCCGGCAAGGCGCAGATCTTCCCCAACACCTACATCAACGTCGACTGGCAGATGAACGTGCCGCTGAACACCGACTTCGCCGACAAGGCTTCGGGCTGGGGCATGAACTTCGAGGGCGGCTACCGCATCACGCCGGCCGTCGCCGTGGGCCCGTTCATCTCGTTCCAGACCAACCTGAAGAGCATCGACCGCCAGACGCTCGTGCTCAACAACGGCTCGGCGCTCACCACCAACCAGAAACACGCGCTGTTCCAGCTTCCGTTCGGTGTAACGGGCCGCTACAGCTGGCTCAACTACAGCGTATTCCAACCCTACGTAGGCATGAAGTTGGGTGCCTGCTATTCGGAACTCTCGTCCTACTACTACATCGTCAAGCAATACACCGACACGTGGGGCTTCTACCTCTCGCCCGAAGTAGGCTTCTCGATCTTCCCCAACCCCAATTACCGCTTCGGATTCCACGTGGCGCTCTACTACAGCTATGCCACCAACAGCGGCAGTGTGCTGACCTATAAGGTCGACAATCTCAACAACTTCGGCATCCGCGTAGGTATTTCCTTCTAAGCGGGAAACTGCCAGCAAAAAAAAGAGGGCCCCGAATGATCGGAGCCCTCTTTTTTCGGTCGGACGACTGCTTATTCGGCAGCAGCTTCGCCTTCGCACTTCTCGCAGCAGGACGAGTCGCACTTCTCCTCGCCCTCGCATTTCTCGCAGCAGGAGGTTTCACCCTCGGCAGCAGCCTCGACAACGGTTTCCTGAGCTTCGCCCTCGGCAGCCTTCTTCGTGGTGTTGCCGCAGCAACCTACCATAGCGACGGCAGCCATTGCAATAACGAAAGAAAAAATCTTTTTCATAGCTTCAAACGTTTGAAATTAGTTGTTTTACCTCGTCGCAAAGTTAGGTAATCGCGCGCAATATCCAAGAAAAAATTAAAATTTTTTCAAAAAAGAACGCTTTTCAATGGCGGAAATCGCTCAGTCTAAGTTGCTCGCTCTTCGGAAAAGCCTTCGGAAAGGTACCCGAAACCCGTCCTTTGAGGATGATGGCCTCCTCGATGGTCAGGCAGTTGCCGACCGTAACGCGGAAGTAGGGATTTTCGTAGAACATGTAGACCGGAATTCCCGTGAAAGTCTCCTCGAACAGCGCTTTCGCCGCCGCCGCTCCGGCCCGGGCATCCGCCCCGTTGTCGGAGAAGATGCAGACACGGTAAGCATTGAGCGCCGGGCGCCCGAGACTCTGCACCGCCTGCGCTACGACCTGCGCCGCATCGTCGTACTCCGTAACCGTTATGCGGGCCGCGGATTCCGAGGCCGTCGGCTGCGCCAGCCGATATTTGAACGCATCGAGCGACTGGGCCGCCGCCGGCCGGCCGCACAGCATCGCCGCAAAAAGGGCCGATACCAGATATACATACTTGCGCATCACTCCTGGAAATAAGTTTTCAACTGCTTCGAATCGAGGTCAAAGGTATTCAAAAATTCGGACAACGGCATCCTTTCGCGCGAAATATTTACAGGAGCCGGGCCCCCGCGCCCCTCCACGGCGAAAGAGACTGCGACGGCCGAAAGATCGTCGCGCCGGATCCGGCCGACGAGCGCATAGGCCGCCAGAGGATCGGAGATCCGCAGGCGCCACTGCGTGGCGACGCTCTCCGTCGTGCGGCGCTGCACCTCGACGGGCTCGCGCAACACGACGCCCGCCACACGCGCCGTACCATAAAAGATGTCGAGCGAAGCATGCTCCACGCTGAGTTTATAACCCGTGTCGTTGCGCACGCGCAGCACGACGTCCAATCCGGCCAGTCCATGCAGCTCGACCCGTTCGATCTCCTCGATCCGGATCTTCTCGCGCGCTTTCTCCACCGTCCGGCGGCACGAGGTCATGCCGACGCACAACACCAGCAACAAGAGGATCCCTGCTCCGAATCTCCGAAATACGTTCATCTTTCGCCTGTATAAATTTGTGCTATTCCGCCGCTCACGCTCCGGGCCCGGCAGTCGCGGAATCCGGCCTGCGACAACCGCTCCAGAAAAGCGTCGGGCGCCGGAAACTCCCCGACCGAAGCCGGAAGATAGGTATAGGCCCGTCTGTCGTGCGAGACGGCCCCGCCGACCGAAGGCAGGATCCGCCGCGTATAAAATTCGTAGAGCGCGCGGAAGAGCCGGTTGCGGGGACGCGAGAACTCCAGTATAACGATTCTGCCGCCCGGTTTTATTGTGCGGGCCAGTTCGCGCAGACCGGCGTCGAGGTCGCCGAAGTTGCGCACGCCGAACGCCACGGTCGCCGCATCGAACGTCGCATCGGCCGCAGCCAGACGCTCGGCATCGCCCTGCAGGAGTTCGATCCGGCCGGCAAGGCCCTGCCGAGCCACCTTGCCCCGCGCCCGGTCGAGCATGCGTTCCGAAAGATCGACGCCCATAACATGTACACCGGGCATTCTCCGTGCCATTTCGATGGCCAGATCGCCCGTTCCCGTGGCCATATCCAACACCTGCGCAGGGTTGTTCCGCCGCACTTCCCGCACCACGCGCCGCCGCCACAAACGGTCGATGTTCAACGACAACGTATGATTCAGCAAGTCGTAGCGGGGCGCAATGTTGTCGAACATCTCGCGCACCTCCTCTTTTTTGGTCCGCCGGGTATTGTAAGGTTTGACTGTCATTCGTATCGGATTGCTTCGTCGGGTCTGATTCGGGAGACAACCGAGGCGGGAATCACCAGCAGCAGCACGATCGTCGCCAGCACTCCGCCGTTGAGCAGCAGCCACCAGCTCCACTCCACCGCCACGGGAACCTCGGAAAGCAGATAACCCTCGGCGCTGAGTTTCACGGCACCCGTCCACTGCTGCAACAGACACAGCGTCAGTCCCGCGCCGTTGCCCCACGCCATGCCGCGCAGCGCGACGAAAGCCGCCCGGTAGAGGAAGATCCGCCGCAGCTGCCCGTCGGGCATGCCCAACGACTTCAGCAGCCCGATCATGCGGGTACGTTCCATGACGAGAATCAGCAGGGCCGACGTCATGTTGAAAAACGCGACGAGGAGCATGATCGCGATGATGACGGCCGCATTGACATCGTGGGCCTTGAGCCAGTCGAAAATATTGGCATACTGCATCTCGACGCTCTGCACGGTGAGGTTGTCGGTCTCGCCGCTTTCATCGTAGAGCAGCGTCCGGTCGAGTTGCCGGACGTATTCGCCCGACGAAGCGAGCGAGCGGGTGAATATTTCGTAGCCCGTGATCTCGCGGTCGGAGCGGTCGGACAAGCGCTGCACGTTCCGCAAATCGGTCATTACCAACGTATTGTCCATCTCGTCCATGCCCGACGAATAGATTCCGGCGATCTTGAACCGGTCGCGC
The DNA here is from genome assembly GCA_029051915.1 of Alistipes sp. Classification (GTDB taxonomy): domain Bacteria; phylum Bacteroidota; class Bacteroidia; order Bacteroidales; family Rikenellaceae; genus Alistipes. The sequence goes on from JAIDKM010000237.1 coordinate 12,084, forward strand.
CGGGGCATCCGGTCGCGTTCGACGAAAAGCATCTCCACGCGGTCGCCCACTCCCAGTTTCAGCCGCCGGGAGAGGTTGCGCGAGACCAGGATCCCTTTGGTACGGATCGAGTCGCCGACGCGGGGCAGCGCACCCTCCAGCAACCACTCCTCGAAAAACCGCCAGTCGTACGAAGCGTCGACTCCCTTGAGCACGATCCCCTCCACAGCTTCGTCCGTACGGACGATACCGCCCTGCAAAGCATAGGGTGCCATCGAGACGAAACCCTCCGTTCCGCGGATCAGCGATTCGAGGTAGTCGCTCCGCCGCACCGGCACGGAGTTCAGCGACCGCACGTTCCGCACGTCCGTGAGGGTGGCGTGGGCCGCGAACCCGGTGATCTTGCGCGTTACCTCGCGCTTGAAACCCATCATCACGGCCAGCGAGAGGATCATCACCCCGACGCTCAGGGCCACCGACAACACGGCGATGCGCTCCATCACGCCGGGCTTCTCCGAGGAAGCGGGGCGGGCGGTTCGGCGGGCGATGAAAAACGCAAGGTTCACAGACGGGTACGATTTATGGAAAATCGATGCAAAGTAACATAAAATTTCGTATTTTTGCCCCACCGGACGCCACTTTTATGGAAAAGGGCCCCGACGCTGCCGGAAGCCGTCCGGCAGAAGATCCGAAAAACACAGGACTATGATAACACAACCGCTTGTCGCCCTGCTCGAAGCAGGCATCAACAACAGACTCTACGCGGCCGATACGGCCACGATCGGCATGTACGTACTGATCGTCGTGATCGGTATCGTCGGCTACATCGTGCATGCACGCCTCGAATCGGTCTTCAAGAAATATTCGCAGGTGCAGTTCCCCGGCGGACTGACCGGCGCCGAAGTCGCCGAGAAGATGCTGCGCGACAACCGCATCCACAACGTCAAGGTAACCCACGTGGCCGGCCACCTGACCGACCACTTCGACCCCCGGACCATGACCGTCAACCTCAGTGAATCGGTCTACTCGTCGAACAGCGTGGCGGCCGCCGCCGTCGCGGCCCACGAATGCGGCCACGCCGTACAGCATGCCCGCGACTATGCGCCGCTGCGGCTGCGCTCGCAGCTGGTACCGGTGGTGCAGTTCTCGTCGAAGGCCGCGATGGCGATGATCCTCATCGGACTGATCGTCATGGCCGCGACCGACAACGAAATCGTCTGCTGGATCGGCGTGGGCATGATCGCCATGTCGGCCCTCTTCTCGATCGTAACGCTGCCCGTCGAATACAACGCCTCGGCACGGGCTCTGGAGTGGCTGGAGACGAGCCGCACGATGCAGGGCGCACAACTCGTACAGGCCAAAGAAGCCCTCTCGTGGGCGGCCCGCACCTACCTGGTCGCAGCCTTGAGCGCCGTAGCCTCGGTACTCTACTACGTCTTCCTGATCCTCGGGCGACGCCGATGATGCAAAAAGCCCCCGAAAACTACTCCCGCAAAGGATGGATGGCGGCGGCGGCGCTCCTCGGAGTGCTCGCGGCCGTGAGTTTCATACCCCCGCAGAGCATCGGAAGCGTCGAGCTCCGCCGGGCCAACATCCTCTCGGATCTGGTGGAATTCGACGACCGGCCGGCGCTGCAGGCAGCTCCGTCGGCGATCTTCAACGAAGAGGAATTCCAGATCGACATGGCCGAAGTTACCGAGCGCATCGAAGCCGATACGCTGCCGCCGCGCGTGCAGACGCTCTTCGAATGGACGAGCGGCCGCGACTCCGTCCGGCGGCAGGAAGTCCTGCCCGACACGACCCTCCGGGCCCGGCGCATCGTTC
>JAIDKM010000238.1:0-704 GCA_029051915.1 Alistipes sp.
CATCAAAACAATAATTATCAACATATTAAACGATTTGTAAATTATATTCTGACGCCCGTCTGCAAAAGGCGAAGATCACATTGATACAAAATTCGTATTTTTGAAGTACGCAAGATCGAAGCCTGCCGATTTTAAAGAAATCGGAAACCGAAACGCGAAGCGATAAAAAAATACCATACAACCTAAACCAATCACAAAAGCCTATGAAAACCTTGACTTTCAAAATCGCTTTAATCTTTGCGATTATAGCGTCGTCGGGGAGTGCCTATGCACAGACCCAACAAGTGAAGGGTACCGTCAAGGACTCGGCGGGGCTACCGATCATCGGTGCCGCCGTTACGGTCGAAGGTACCTCGCTCGGCGTGCTGAGCGGCATCGACGGTTCGTTCGCGATCGATGCGGCGGACGGTGCCGTGCTGGCAGCGAGCTACCTCGGATACGAACCCCAACGAATAACCGTGGGGGGGGGAAGAACCGAGTATGAATTTATACTTAAGGAAGATACGGCCGCGATCGACGAAATTGTCGTCGTGGGCTACGGCACGCAGAAGAAAAGCGTCGTAACGGCCGCGATTTCGAGCATCACGGCCGACAAGCTGAAGAACCAGTCGCAGACGCGCATCGACAACGTCCTGCAAGGCATGACCTCCGGCGTTACGGTAACGACGACCTCGGGAGCCCCCGATGCCAGTGCGCAGGTACGT
>JAIDKM010000238.1:714-2566 GCA_029051915.1 Alistipes sp.
TACGTATCCGCGGCGTAGGCTCGATCAACAACTCGGAACCTCTGTATATAGTAGACGGTCTGGCCATCTCGGGCGGCATCGACTACCTGAACCCCAATGACATCGAACGCATCGAAGTGCTGAAAGACGCCGCCTCGGGCGCGGTATACGGTGCACGTGCGACCAACGGTGTCATCCTTGTAACGACCAAACGCGGCGAAAAGGGCGGAGCCAAAGTGAGCTACGACTTCTCGTACGGCTGGCAGAACCCGTGGCGCAAACCGAAAGTACTCAACGCCACCGAATATGCCATCATGATGAACGAAGGTGCCATCAACAACGGCAGCACCCCCCGCTACGAGAACCCCTACGAATTCGGCTAAGGCACCGACTGGGTGGGCGCGATCTTCAACGACAACGCCCCGGTGATGAAACACGACATCACGATCAGCGGCGCCTCCGATCAGGTGAACTATGCCCTGTCGGCCGGATACCTTTCGCGCGAAGGCATCATCGGCGGCAACTTCGACCGCTCGAACTACGAACGCATCACCCTGCGTGCCAACATCGGCGTAACGATCTTCGACCGCACGAAAGAACGCGACTGGCTCAACAAACTGACGCTCCAGACCTCGAACTCCTACGCACGCATCCTTTCGAAAGGCATCTCGACCAATTCGGAGTACGGATCGCCCCTGGGCTCGGCCATCGGCATGTCGCCGCTGGAGCCCATCTTCGCCGACGCCGAGACCGAAGAGAGCTACAAAACCCTCTACCCTGACGGCTACGCCCACATCGTCCGCGACAAGAACGGCCGGGCCTACACCATAGCCGACGGAGCCATCTACAACGAACAGACCAACCCGCTGGCATCGCTCGAATTGCCGGGCGAGAAGTACCACACGGACAAGTTCGTGAGCAACTTCGCAGCCGAACTGCAGATCTACGACGGACTGAAATTCCGCTCGTCGGTAGGTATCGACCTGGCATTCTGGGGCAGCTACGGCTACTCGCAACAATACTTCCTCTCGTCGAAGAACTACGCCTACGACACGGTAACCGAAAACACGACCTATGACAAGGACGGCAACGAATCGGTCATCGAAAAGACCAACTACGCGACCTCGGCCTGGCAGAGCATGAACCGCTCGCTGCTGTGGCAGGTCGAAAACGTCCTCTCCTATGAAAAAACGTTCGGCAAACACTCGGTGGCGATCCTGCTGGGTCAGTCGGCCCTCTCGTCGTCGTCGATGAACGTGGGCGCCTCGGCCAAAGGCCTGATGTACCCCTACGACACGTGGAAGATCTCGGTCAACAACACCCTGGGACAGCAACCCGACGGCGACCGCAACGGCTGGGGCAGCTGGAACTCGATTCCCTACCGCCTGGCATCCTACTTCGGCCGCGTGTCGTACAACTACGACGAACGCTACATGGTCGAGGCGACGATCCGCCGCGACGGATCGAGCCGCTTCGGCGCCAACAACAAATGGGGCAACTTCCCCTCGGTGAGCGTGGGCTGGAACGCCAAGAACGAAGCCTTCCTGAGCGACGCAGAGTGGCTCTCGGCCATGAAGCTGCGCGCCTCGTGGGGTATCAACGGCAATGACAACATCGGCGACTTCCGCTATGCGGTCTACATGAACTCGGGCAACAACTACGTCTTCGGATCGGGAGCCAACGCCACGGAATCGATCGCCATCGGCGCGAAGCCCTCGGGACTGGCCAATCCGGACGTGAAGTGGGAAGAGTCGCGCCAGGTAGACGTGGGTCTCGACCTTGCGTTCCTGCGCAACAAACTGACCTTCTCGATCGACTACTATGACAAGAAGACCAACGGCATGCTGCTCGACATGCCCGTACCCTCCTACTC
>JAIDKM010000239.1 GCA_029051915.1 Alistipes sp.
GACGGCCAGCTACTCGCACCACGACGAGAAGACCATCATGATCGGTTCGGACTACAAACGTAACAACCTTAGCTTCAAAGGTCAGTTCAATCCCGTGAAGCGCGTGTCGATCGACCTGAACATCCGTTATTCGGACGTAGACGTAACCGGTTCGGGTGCCAACGGTGCCGAAGACCGAGGCTCGTCGTCGAGCAACTCGCGTCTGAAAAATGCCATCGTCTACTCGCCGATTCCCCGCACGTCGGCCATCATCGATGAAGACAACCCCGACGATTACAATAACTACGTACACCCCATCCAAGCCGTTCGCGAGAACGACTCGCGCTACAGCCGTACGACGTGGAACGCCAACGCAGCCTTCCAGTGGGAGATCATCGACAACCTGAAACTTCGCATCGAAGCCGGTCTGGACGACTACAAGGAGACCCGCGACCGTTTCTACGGCATTTCGAGCTATGCTTCGCGCTACGCATCGGCCGGCTATCAGAACATGCCGCTGGCCGAGTGGACGGGAACCTATCGCGAAAAAATCCGCAACACCAACACTCTCCAGTACGACTTCAAGAATGTGCTGCCCCAGGATCACAATCTGAACATTCTGGCCGGTATGGAGTATCTGCGTACGAGCCAGAACGCCATGAATACGGTAGTCGAGGGTCTGCCCGACTTCTTCACCTCGGAGATGGCCTGGAAGTTCATGGCATCGGGCGAGCACCCGCTGTCGATCTCGAACAAATATTCCAACGACGACATCCTGTTCTCGTTCTTCGGCCGTGTCAACTACGACTATAAAGGCAAGTATATGCTGTCGGCCACGATGCGTGCCGACGGTTCGTCGAAGTTCGCCAAAGGCAACCAGTGGGGCTACTTCCCCTCGGTAGCCGCATCGTGGCGTCTTTCGGGCGAGGAGTGGCTCAAGAGCGCTACGTGGATCGACAACCTGAAGATCCGCTACAGCTTCGGTACGGCCGGTAACAACAACATCCCCGCAGGCCAGACCTCGACGCTCTTCAGCGCCTCGGCAACCTCGTGGATTTCGCAGGGCACCGTGATCTGGACGAACGGTTCGTCGATGTCGAATCCCGATCTGAAGTGGGAAACCACCTATTCGCACAACCTCGGTGTGGACTTCGGCTTCTGGAACAGCCGTCTGACCGGTAGCATCGAAGTTTACCAGTCGAACACGAAAGACCTGCTTATCGACTTCCCCGTAACGGGCGGCTACTCGACCCAGTACCGCAACCTCGGCGAGGTGCAGAACCGCGGTCTTGAGGTAACGTTGGGCGCAGCGATCGTCCGCAAGGAGAAATGGGGCATCAACTTCGACGCCAACATTGCCTTCAACAAGAACGAAGTCGTAGACCTCGGCGGTCTGGACAAGATCACGGCATCGGCCGGCATGTTCTCGACCGAGATCAACTACGACTACCTTATTCAGAAGGGCCGTCCTCTGGGCGATATCTACGGTTATGTCAACCAAGGCATGTACACGGTCGATGACTTCGACTACAACAACGGCACGTGGACGCTGAAGGAAGGCATCGCAGACAGCTCGCCCATCACCGGCGCCGAGATCCGTCCGGGTGCACCCCGTCTGGCCAAGCTGAGCGACGACGATCCGACGAAGATCACGCAGAACGACATCACCCGCATCGGCAACACGCAGCCGCTCTTCACCGGCGGTTTCTCGCTGACGGCCTATGCTTACGGCTTCGATATCGCGGCCAACTTCACCTACTCGTACGGCAACGAGATCTATAACGCCAACAAGATCGAGTTCTCGACAACCAAAACCACGCAGGGACAGAACGCCCTGAATACCGTATCGCCCTCGAACCGCTGGAGCAACATCGACTGGGCAACGGGCGAACTGGTGAACGATCCCGAAACGCTTGCTGCCATGAACGCCGGCAAGACGATGTGGACTCCCTATTCGAACAAGCGTGTCGCTCAGAGCTGGGCCATCGAGGACGGTTCGTTCCTGCGTCTGTCGTCGCTGACGATCGGTTACACCATTCCCGAGCATCTGACCCGCAAGATCCGCCTGACCCGCGTACGCGTATATGCGACCGGCACGAACCTCTTCTGCTGGACGCCCTATTCGGGTTACGATCCCGAGGTCGACACGCGTCGTTCGACTCCGCTGACCCCCGGCGTAGACTACTCGGCCTTCCCGAAGAGCCGCTCGTGGGTATTCGGTCTCAACCTTTCGTTCTAATCACCTCAAACCTCAAGAAGATACAGATATATGAAAAAGTTATTATATAGAATTTCCGCACTCCTCGTCATGGGCGGTCTGGCGACCTCCTGTCTCGACGAGGCGCTGGAGGTCGAGGCGCAGTCGTCGTTCGATGCTTCGATCGTATTCTCCACCTACCAGCTGGCCGAGTACTCGGTGATCGGTATCGGCGAGATCTTCGCCCACACCAACTCCTACAACGCCCGTCTGAACCACATGTACGGCTACAACACCGACATCGAGCTCAAGATGGGATCGAAGGCTTCGGGTGCGAAGGTCGAAGAATATACCCTTTCCGAATACGACACGCAGATCAACAACAGCTCGCTGAACACCAGCAACAACGGCTACAACGAGATCATGATCGGTATCGAGCGTGCCAACCTCGCCATTCAGGGTCTGCGCCAGTACGGCAATACGGCCAACGATCCCGACATGGCCTACCTGCTGGGCGAAGCGCTCACCTACCGTGCGCTTTACTACTACGAGCTTATCAAGATGTGGGGCGAGGTACCTCTGCACCTCGAGCCGCTGACCTCCGAAACGCTGTACGATCCCAAGAGCGACCGCGACGACCTCTACAAGGCCATGCTCGCCGACCTCGACGAGGCTTCGGAATATCTCTACTGGCCCTACGAGGCTACGCAGACCATGCGCTCCGACCGTATGAACAAGGCGTTCGCCAAAGGTCTCTACGCCCGCATCGCCCTGAACGCCGCCGGCTATTCGTGGCGTCCCGAGGACGGTAAGGTCGGCACCGGCGACCCGGGCCGCCTGCGCCTGTCGAACCGCGAGGAGATGTCGAAAGCCGAGCTCTATCCCAAAGCACTGCAACATCTGAAAGATATCATCGACAGCGGTTCGCTGAGCCTCGAAACCGAGTACGAGCAGCTGTGGCGCAAGTTCAACAACTTCTCGCATGTCGACGCTTCGCGCGAGGTGATGTTCGTTCAGCCGTTCGGCAACAGCCGCGGCCGCTGGAACTACGCCCACGCCTATCCTCACACCGCCAACTCGCCGTTTATCGCCGACAAGTCGTCGAAAGGCGGCGTAACAGGCCCCAACCCCACGCTGTGGTGGAAATACCAGAAGCAGGACGTCCGCCGCGACATCACCTGCGTGCCGATGCGCTGGAACCAGGATGCCAACGACAAGCAGGGCGGCTGGGAGATGCGCAACGCATCGAGCTTCTATTGGGGCAAATACCGCTACGAATGGATGATCGACTACCCCGGCGGTACGGGCGACGGCTGCAAACCCATCGTCATGCGTTATGCCGACGTATACCTGATGGCTGCCGAGATCGCAGCTTGGGCCGGTGATCTGGAGAATGCCAAGAACTACCTCAAGACTGTCCGCAAGCGTGCTTACAAAGGCAACGAAGGATTGGTCGACGCTTATGTCGATGCTCTGAGCATCGGTTCGGCTGCCGGCAGCGACGACGCGGCCATCAACGACTACGATGCACCCGGCACCATCATGAAAGCCATCATCGACGAACGTGCGCTGGAATTCGCCGGCGAGTTCCTCCGCAAGCAGGATCTGATCCGCTGGGGTCTGCTGAAGACCAAGATGGACGAGGCTCGCGAAGACATGAAGGATCTGGCCTACATGCGCAACGCCTATGCCGCTTACGCTCAGAAGACCGAGCCCAAGGATTTCAAGAACTCGAAGGGCGATCAGGTGCTGGCCACGTTCAACACCTACTATGTTTTCTGGCGCGAAAAGGGACAGGGCATCGAGACTTTCGGCCTCGAAAGCGACGAAATCGGCAAGGAGCCTGCAGATTACAACGGTGAATCCGACAATGGCGGGTGGAATCGTCTCGACTTCCTCTCGCAGGGCGTCTTCTACCAGGTATCGTCCGCTCAGTCGACCGTAGAGACCTATAACGACGAGGCTTCCTACCGTTGGATGTACTTCTACAACAACAGCTACAACGATCCCTATCCGCGTTCGACGTGGCCGCTGTTCGGTCAGAATCTGAGCAACTCGCAGGGTTCGCTGATCAATGATTTCGGTTACGAGAATTTATAAACCGTCAGTATTATAATAGTATAAATTATGAAAAAGATATTCAGAAATCTGAAATTCGGGCTCATGCTCTGTGCCGGGGCGCTGGTCGCTTCGTGCTCGGACGTCGATGATGCCATGAACGAGATTCCTTATGCCCGCGTACTGACTCCGCTCAACTTCGAAGCGACGGTCGACGCATCGGTAGGTACGGACATCCAGTTCTCGTGGAGCGCCGTTTCCAACGCCGACTCCTATATCCTCGAACTCTTCGAAGCTGTTCCCACCATCTCGGACAAGGGCGAAGAAGTATTCGAATTCCCTGAAAACTTCGGCGACCTCACGACGTACGACATGATCGAGGTCGCTAAGGACAACGTACCTTATACGCTGAAGAACCTGGAGGTCGACAAATCGTTCTGGGCCCGCGTACGCGGCGTCAGCGAGAAGCTGGACGGTTCGCATTGGGCGTGCCTGACCGAGCCGGTTACCACGTCGGCCGTGCGCAAAGCACTCAATCCCGCAATCGAGGAGCGTACGTCGTCGTCCGTAACTCTCACGTGGGATAATGCGGACGACAAGGAAGACCTGACGTCGATCCGCTGCGAACTGGTCGTTCCCGTCGAGGGCGCTACGGCTGTTACCAAGACACTCAGCGAAAACGAGATCCAAAACTGCAAGGCCACGTTCGAGAACCTCGATCCCTGCACCAACTACAAGTTCACGCTTCTGTTCGGCAAGTCGGGTTCGCGCGGCATCATCACGGCCTACACCCGGCCCGAAATCGAGGGTGCCACGGAGATCGATTCGCAGGAGAAGCTCATCGTAGCGCTTCAAGGCGCTATGGGCGATCTGAAACTCAAAGTCGCCTACAACGACGGTGCACTCTACGATCTGTCGAGCATCATGACGCTCAATCAGACAGAGAACATCTACGATCCGTTCGAGTTCGAGTACGGCCTCGAAATCTATGGCGAATCGACCGCCGAAGGTGCGAAACCTACCATCAAGCTCGCTATCAAACCTAAGAACGGCAAACTCCACTTCGAAGATGTTTCGATCGACGGCGGCAATCAGTGCGGCGTGTTCGTTACCACGGGCGGTTCGCTGACCGATGCCGAATTCGTCAACTGCGAGATCACAGGCTTCACCAAAGGTATCTGGAGCGGTGCCACCGGTTGCAACGTTACCGGCACCCTGCTCTATGAAAACGTCTATGCTCACGACATCAACCCGGTAGGTGCCGGCGGCGGCGACTTCATCGACATCCGCGGCGGTGACTACGGAGCGATCATCGTCAAGAACTCCACGTTCTACGCTGCAGCCCGTACGTTCCTGCGCGTTTCCGAAACCGCAACCAAAGAGGTCGGAAGTATCAGTGTCTCCAACTGTACTTTCAACCAGGTTACGGCTACCAATACTAGTAGTAATAACTCTGGTATTTTCCATGTTCGTTACAATCCTACGTCGAAGCCCGATGGCTTCCTGCAGCTCGGTTCGTTCACGCTGACCAAGTGCGTATTTCTGAATATCTGCAACGATGCCGAGCAATATTCCGCGGACGGCAAGCAGTACTGGTGCCGCCTGACCCGCGCTTCGGCCGAGAACTACGCGCCCAAATGCGAGGGCAACATCTTCTACAACGTCGGACATCCCTACACGGAGATCGTTTCCGACAACTGCCACTCGTCGTTCTTCTATAATCTCAAATCGCTCAACACCAGCGGCGAAGAGATGACCGAAAAACTGGCGTTGAACGAAAACGGCTTAATTCTCGAAGACGATCCCTGCGTCAACTCGATCGCCGGCAAGATGTATCTGAAAAACAGCAACGTCATCGCAGCCAACCGCGCCGGCGACCCCCGCTGGTGGAACGCCACAATGCCCGAGGTAGTACGCGCCACCGAACTGGAGACCGTAACCGAAGACAAGACGTGGAACTTCACCGACAAGACCGTCTTCGACACCGAGGCCATCGAGGCGAACACCATCATCGACAACATCCGCATCTACGCTCCGGCCGAAGTCGCCATGGGCGAGGGCGTAACGTTCGCGGCTGCCGCTACGGTCAACAGCAACGGCATCCCGACCAGCAACGCTTTGGCATTCAAAGCCGAAGGACCCGGATCCGTAGAAATTACGACGATCGACGGCGGTATCAACTCGTCGGTAGTCGTTTTGGCCGGCGGCGACCGCTATGTAGTGCTGGCCGACGGCGTAACGCACAAAGTCGTGCTGGGCGACCTGCAAGGCGAGAACGAAATTTATGTACTGGCCGGCTGCCCCATCACGGTACTGAACGTAACGTGGACGAAGAACCTCGATCCCGAGGCTACGACCACGCCGCTGGCCGCTCCCAAAGTAGCATTCGACGTAACGAGCCTCGATCAAGGTACTGAGCAGGCCATTACGGCTTCGTGGGCTGCTGTCGAGCATGCTGCTACGTACGATGTAACGTTCAACGGCAAGACAGAAAATGTTACCGAACCCTCGTACGTCATCGACGCTGCTACGGTTGCCGGACTGATGGTCAACGAGTACAAGATTTCGGTTGTCGCCAAACCGACCTCGACCTCGACCAAGTATACTCCGTCCGAAGCCGGCGAAGCATCGTTCAAGATCAAGAAAGTAGTCGTAGGCGGTCAGGTATCGCTGACGTGGAATTTCGATGACGAAACATTCGCCGATGCCAAAGCTGCAATCGGCACAACCGACAATTCGGCAGCAGACACTTATTTCAACGGCCTGCACATCGAATCGCTGGGCGGCACGTTGAAAGCCGAAGATCGAGGAGCCGACGGCTGGTTCCTGCGTACCGGCGGTGGAGGCAAGATGAGTTCGCGCCGTGTATCGTTCGTAGTTCCGAAAGGCGGCCCGGGTACACTGAAAGTGATCGGCGCAAACCCGAGCAGCAGTGCTACGGCCGAAACCGCGCTGACGATAACCGCCAACATCAACAATGGAGAAAAGACTCTGACCGGTGATCTCGTAGGAACCGGCATCAAAGAAGTTACGGTATTCGAAAGCGAGGAACTCAAGGAGAACGATGTAGTCTACATCTACACAAGCGGCGGTATCCGCTACAAGCAGTTCGAGTATACCTATATCGATCCGGAAGCAGGCCCCGTTCAGAAAGAACTGGTATGGGACTGCACCGATTCGAGCTTCACGGCAATCGGCGACCAAATGGGTACCGATGGCAGCATTACTGCAACGATCCCGAACCTGGTATGGGACGGTCTTACGATTCTGACCGGATCGAAGACCAAATACGGTACGGCAACAATCAACGGCGAATCTCTGCGTTACATCCAGTGGGGAGGAACCGGAAAAGCCAATAGTGATCGTTCATGCTACTTCACCGCTCCGGCTTCGGGTACGCTCACCGTCGTAGCATCGAACACCGGCTCCAGCGAAGATACCTCCCGTTTGGTCGGCGTTACCGTCAATGGTGAGACGTATACCCAAATAGGCGGTGCTTCGTCGAACACTCCAACGACGTGTACGTTCGAAATAGACATCGATGCAGCAACTCCGGTTTATGTTTATCCTTCGGGTAACGGGCTGCGTTTCTTCAGCATCAAATATACGTATTTCGAATAATCCGTATCGATCGAAATCGGATCGGGCGCCCTGCGGGACGCCCGATCTTTTTATATGCAGCGACAACCATTCCGAAAGCAGTCCACACTCCGGAGCCGAAGATTGAAAACCGCCGGATTGCCATACCCTCGCTTGCCCGAAACGATGAAGAGAGAAATCCGGCACAAAGATAGCGAAAGAAAAGCGGCGTACGGAAAAACCGCACGCCGCGAACCTGGCCGAGAATCGAAAAACAAGCCCTAATCGAGCGACAAACGCCCGCGGGCGGCATCGTACTCCATCGAAGCCCAGATAAAAGGCCCTACGCCCTTGCAATCGTTCTCAATGATGGGCTCGGAGATATAATACTCGAACGAACCGTCGCGCATGTCCTTGCCGCCCAGTCCTGCGACGGCGCAACAATCCGTGATGGAGATCGTACCGTCCTCGTTCTCGCGGACGAACCGCTCGACGAATCGCTCGTAGAGCCGCATAGCCTCGGGCTTCAGATCAGCGGGCAAATAACCCAACCGCACGCCCTTGAGCATGGCATAGACAAACATGATCGAACCGGTGGCTTCGAGGTAGTTGCCCTCGCGGCCGGGCTGGTCGAGCACCTGATACCACATGCCCGTTTCGGGATCGGCGAACTTGGGCAACACCTTATAAATATGGTTCAGGATGTCGACCATCGGTTGCGTGGTCTCGTCGACACCGAGATACTGCAACGTCTCGACGATAGCCATGGCATACCACCCCATCGCCCGACCCCACGCATGGGGCGTCTGCCCGGTGATCTTGTCGCACCAGAACATCTCGCGCGAGACGTCGCAGGCATGACGATACAATCCGGTAACGGGATCGTAAGTATGATCGGCGACCGTCGTGAACTGACACACGATGTCGGCTTTCAGATTGGGGAACAACTCGCTCTCGCCCATCTTGCGCACGGCATACTCGGCATAGAACGGCTCGGCCATATAGAGACCGTCGAGCCACATCTGATGCGGATAGGCCAGCTTATGCCAGAATCCCCCGTCGTCATTGCGGGGATGCTCCTCGAGCTGGCAGAACAACGTGTCGAGCACCTGTACATAACGGGCCTCGCCCGTCCGCTCGGCGATGATGAAAAGCGGCCGGCCGGGACAGATATGATCGAGGTTGTATTTCTCCTTTTTATACGTGATGACCGAGGCGTCGGGCCGCACGATCGAATCGTAGTAACGCAGGGCGTAGTCGTAGAAATCGGAACGGCCGTAGGTGTCGCCGGCGTCGATCATGGAGAGCAATTCGAGCCCCGTGGTGTAATTCCACTTGATTTTGCCGGGAGCGATGCCGTCGAGCGACGCAGCCGAAGGATGTCGGGCGATCTCGCTCTCGACCATTCGCACGGCCAACGGCGTACGGGAGCCGATCAACCCCCGCTGTCCGCTGCAGGACGCAGAGAGGAGCAGTGCGGAGACTGCAAGAAGGAAGGTTCGTTTCATACTATTTAGGATCTTGGTTCTGCTTGAGATTATGGGTCTTGAGGTACTCGGCGGGCGACATGCGGAACTGCTCGCGGAAGCAACGGCTGAAGTAACCCGGATCGGAAAAACCGACCTTGTAAGCGACCTCCGAAACGGAGAACTGCCCGGTACGCAGCAACAACTTAGCTTTGGTGATGCGATACTCCTTCAACAATTCGACGGGCGACTTGCCCGTGAGGCTCTTGAGCTTGTTGTACATGGTCGTACGCCCCAGTCCAAGGTGCGTGGCGAGCTGGTCGATCGTGAGATCGGAATTCTCGATATTCTTGCCGAGCCACGACATGACCTCCTTCATGAACTCCTCGTCGCGGTCGGTAACGACGACGTCCTCGACGACCAGCTCGGCGACCTTGTTGCGAGCCGACTGCGTAGAGAACTTCTCGAAGAGAGTGCGGCGCTGCGTGAGCAGGTTGTCGATGCGAGCCAGCAACAACTCGATGCTGAACGGCTTGGTGATATAACCGTCGGCGCCGAACTCCATCGCCTTGAGGCGATCGTCGGGCGAATGCCGGGCCGTGAGCATGACGATGGGAATATGGCTCATGGTGAAGTCGTGGCGCACCTTGTCGATCAACTCGATGCCGTCCATGCGGGGCATCATGAGGTCGGTAACGATGATGTCGGGCATTTCGCTGCGGATCTTCTCCAACGCCTCGACGCCGTCGTCGGCCTCGATGACGGCATAGGTATCGATCAGACTGTTGTAGATGAAAACCCGCAGTTCGCGGTTGTCCTCGACCAGGAGAATCTTCTGCGCATCCTGCGGCGGCCGAACGTCGGTACGCCGCTGGCTGTCGACGGAGGTGAAGTCGCTGACCATGTAGGCCGACTTGCCATCGCTGCCCGCCGCACCCGTGAAATCGATCTGCTCCATGCCAAAATGGGCATTGCCCATCCGGAGCTTGACGGTGAAGACCGAACCCTCGCCGGGTGCGCTGGAAACCGAGATATCGCCATGGTGCAATGCCACGATCTCGCGGCAGAGCGAGAGGCCGATGCCCGACCCTTTCATGTTGCTGTCGACGGCCCGCGAAGCCTGCACGAAGCGCTCGAAGATATGCCCGATCTTATCGCGCGGAATGCCGATACCGGTGTCGCGGACGATTAATGCGACGCACTCCTCGGCCTCGCGCACGGAAAGGATCACCTCGATCTTGCCGCCCGAAGGAGTGAACTTCAAGGCATTGGACAACAAATTATAGATGACGCTTTCGATCCGCTCCGTATCGACCCAGACGAGGATCGACCGCCGCGAAACGGTGAACAACAACTCGATCTGCCGCTCGGAAGCCATCTCGCGGAAATCGTCGAGCGCATCCTCGACGACGGGCACGAGATCGACGCGCGAGATCTTGAGCTCCATCTTCTCCTTGACGATCTTGCGGAAGTCGAGCAACTGGTTGATAAGCGTCAACATACGTTTGGCATTGCGATGTGCGAGCGTGAGGCTGTTTTCGGCCCGCGCCGAGAGCTGGTCATGCCGCTGCACATCCTCGATACCGCCCAGAATCAAGGTGAGAGGCGTCCGCAATTCGTGTGAAATATCGGTAAAGAAACGCAACTTGAGATCGGTCATGTCCTGCTCGACGCTGGCGGCGCGGCGCATGCGCACAACAGAACTCGAAACCCGGAAAACCACGACGGCGACGACCAACGCAGTCAACGCATAAAGAACTTTGGCCCACCAGGATAGCCAAGGGGGGGGGAGAATTTCGATGCTCAGCCGGATGCCGTCGTCGTCCGGTTCGGCATGACCGGCGAAAGCCTTGACGTGGAGCATGTAATGGCCGGCCGGAACGTTGGAATACGAAGCGCGGTTGACGGCTCCCGAAACATTCCAGTCGCTGTCGTAGCCCTCCAACTTGTACATATAACGCACGGCATGCTGCACGGCGTAGTTAAGCGCAGCGAACTCGACACGAAAATTGGTATAATCATGAGGCAGCACGATCTTCCGGGCTTCGGAAAGAGACATGTCGAGCATGGTGCCGCAATCAGCCACGACAGGCCTGTTACGCACGTCGATGCCGGTGAAACGCAAGTTATAATCGATCTCCGACGACCGGATACGACTGGGAACGAAGCGATAGATATGCCGCCCGCCGCCGAAAAGGACGTCGCCGTCGGGAACGGTCAGTGCTGTAGCCTCGCTGAGAATGGCATTGCGCATGCCATCGTAGAGATTGTAGGTGGCGAAACTTTCGCTCTCGGGATCGAAACGCGACACGGCATTGTTCGTGGAAACCCACAGATCGCCCTGCCGATCCTCGGTGATGGCCATGCAAATATTGCTGGGCAGCCCGTCCGCGAGGTCGTAGCAACGGAAACGCGGAACACCCGCAGCATCGTAGCCGTCGATCCGGTTCAGTCCGCCGCCGTAGGTCGCCAACCAGATCCGCGCGGACGAATCCTTGAAGATATGGATGATGTCGTTGTTGCCCAACGAAGCGGTATCGCCCGGAATTTTCTGCACGAGCCGGAACCGCATCTGCTTGTAACCGGCACCGGGATCGAAAATCAAAAGGCCGTCGACCGTAGCGGCGAACATGCGGTCGGGCCGGTCGAACAGCAACCACCGCACACGGCCCGCCTCGTCGGAGGGATAGTGCTTCAACTGGTTGCCGGCATGGATGAAGCGATCGCCGTCGGGATTGTCCAGCACGTTGATACCCCCGCCGTAAGTCGCCAACCAGATACGCCCTCGGTCGTCCTCCTCGATCGAATAGATCTGGTCGTCGTTGAGTGAATAAGCGTCGGAAGGACGATGCACGAAATGCTTCACGGCAAAGCCGTCGCCCCGGGGAGCGAGCCGATAAAGACCCTCGCCCTTGGTTCCGACCCAAATATTGCCGGCGCGATCCTCCTTGAGAGCATAGACCATTCCGGGATTCTTCAACGGCAACCGATAAACGGGCCGGTTATCGGTACCGAAAGCGATCAGCTCGCCATCGCGCGTACCGACCCACATCCTGCCCCGGCTGTCGTTCATCAAAGCCCGAACCTCGCCCGACAAGGAATTTCCGCCGGGAGCATCGAGCGTGAAGACCTCGGCCGGCTGCTCCAGCAGCACGGCCTTGCGCAATCCGCGCTCGTAATAAGTCGAGAGCCACAACACATCGTCCTGCACGTCGAAGCGCACCACGGAATTGGTCATCTGGCAATCGGCCCGGGCGGGATCGTTATAGAAAGGTTCGATGCGATCGTTCTCCCGGTCGTAAAAGCCGAAGCCGTATTTGTTCATCTTGACCCACAGGCGTCCGCGTCCCTCGGCGATACGAGTTACCGTATCGAGGTTGTAGGAGACGGTATAGGGCTCCTGCTCGAAATGCTTGCAGTCGTCGGTCTCGGGATTGTAACGGCTGATGCCGGCTTCGGGCGTAGTGATCCACACGACGCCATGCGAATCGGGCATCAAGCTCCGGATGCGGCCGGGGCGGACACCCCGGGGCGACAAGCGGATCAACGCGTCGCCGGATACGCGGAACAGGGCGCCAGAACGATCGCCCACGTAAATCCGATGCCGCACGGAATCGGCGGCGATGGCCGTGAGACCGCTCCGCTCGCCTGCCAACAAAGAGACGCCGTTGCCCTTTTTGGCAACGCGCACGACACCCTGAGAAGTAGCACAATAGACGGCGGCGGAATCGGCGACGAAATCGAATGCCTGGGCCGGCAACTCGCAGACCGTACGCACGTTCTGCCGTTCGTCGGCCGCCACACGATTGAGCTGGCCGTCGGCGGCAGCAATCCAGGCCGTGCCGCCGTCATCGACGAACATAGCCGAGACGTCGCCCCCGAGCACGGGGCCGTCCAACAAGGTATCGATCTCCACCGCAGACCGGTCGGCCCGGTCGACGAAACGCACGACGCCCAAACCGGCAATGGCCACCCAGGTGCCACCGTCGGCATCGTGCAGGCAATGGGTCATGCGGTAATGCTTCGGGTCGAAACCCTCGATCAGAGCCGCGACATCCTCGAACTGCTCGGTGAACCGGTTGAACCGATAGACATGCAGGTTATAGGTCGTGAACCAGAGGTGGCCGTTGGAATCCTCGCTCACGGAGACGAAACGATGGTGCGACAACGGCGAAAAATCGCCCGGCACGGCGTTGAAATTCCGGAACGTATATCCGTCGAAACGGCTGACGCCATACCAGGTACACAGCCACACGAACCCGCGCGAATCGGTATAGATGTCGGCAATACGGTCGTGCGTGAGTCCGTCGATCGTGGAATAATACTGAAAAATACACTGCGGCGGCTCGGCGGCTCCGACATGCGTCGAGCCGCAACCAACCAGCAGAAGTATCAATAAAAGTCGTTTCATCTTTTTCTGCATTCCGATCCTCCGAGGTGCAACCCCGAAGGCAACAGCCAAAGGTACGAATTTATCGCAAATTTGCGCACGTCTCGAACGTGTCGAGCACGCGTGAAGCCTCTTTGGCCGAGAACGTCCGTGCCCATTTCACGCGAGCGGCCTTGTCGGCGCCGGGTCCCCGGGAATCGAACTCGCCGTAGCATGCGGTCTTGCGGGCCCGGGGCTTGTTCCAGTCGTGCCATCCGGCCGGCCGGATATGTTC
>JAIDKM010000024.1 GCA_029051915.1 Alistipes sp.
CTTTTTCCGTCTTTTCTTCGCCGTCGTTTTGTTGTCGGCCGGCGCTTGTTCTTCCGATCCGGGCGATCCGACGCCCGTCGGCCCCTGCCCGGGCGACAAGGATGTCGTCGACCGGGTGTCGCAGTACGAGGCTCGGCCTTTCGACGGCGAGAAGCGCGCCGACGTCTTCTACGAAATCTTCGTCCGTTCGTTCGCCGATTCGGACGGCGACGGCATCGGCGACTTGAACGGCGTTACGTCGAAGCTCGATTATCTCGATGACTTGGGCGTCGCCGGCATCTGGCTCCTGCCTATTTACACCTGCGACTCCGAGCATGGTTACGACGTCATCGACTACAAGGCCGTCAACCCCGATTACGGGACGTTGGCCGACCTCGAAAACCTCGTCGCCGAGGCCCACAAGCGTAAGATCCGCGTCATCCTCGACTTCGTGCCCAACCACACCTCGCATTATTGTCCGTGGTTCCTCGAAGCCTGCAAAAGCGTCGACAGTCCCTACCGCGATTTCTACCACTTCTCCCAGACCGAGAAGCCGGGGTGGATCGCCGTGCCGGGTGCCGACGGCTGGTTCTACCAGGGCGTCTTCGACTGGTCGATGCCCGACCTCAACTACGGCCCCGCCGCTTCGTGCGAGCAGTCCGGGGCGTTCCTCGCGTTGACCGAGGCCGCCAAGTTCTGGGTCGACAAGGGCGTCGACGGCTTCCGGCTCGACGCCGTGAAGCATATCTACGACAGCGAGACTTCCGCCGAGAACCCCACCTGGCTCAATAAGTTCTATTCCGAGCTCAACGCTTATTTCCAGGGCAAGTCGCAGCTCGGGTTCAAGGATATCTACATGGTGGGGGAGTGTTGGTTGGCCACCGCCCAGATGGCCGAATATTACGAGGGCCTGCCCGCTTTGTTCGACTTCACGGCATGGCAGGATCGCCTGCTCTACGCCATTCGGAACTCCCACGCCAAGTGGTTCCCCAAGGACATGATCGCCGAGCGCGAGCTCTTCGCCGCCAAGCGGGCCGACTTCATCCAGGCCACCAAGCTCTCCAACCACGACGAGAGCCGCGCCCGCACCGAGGTCGACGGGTCGCTCGCCACCTCGCTCGAACGTTGCAAGATCGCCGCGGCCGTGTTGCTGACTTCCGTCGGTTCTCCTTACATCTACTACGGCGAGGAGCTCGGCTTCTTCGGCGATAAGACCGATGCGGGCGGCGACCGCAACGTGCGCGAGCCGATGCTCTGGAAGCCCAAGGCCGAGGATTCCGAGCGCCCGACCTGGATTACCTCGAAGCTCAATACCGATCTGGGCGTCGGCTCCGTTGCCAAACAGGCCGACGATGCGGGGTCGCTCTACAACGTCTACCGCAAGTTCTTGCGGCTGCGCAACACCTATCCCGCGTTGGCCGAGGGGGCTATCGAGTTGCCCGAGTGGTTCGACGACGCGTCGTCCGAGCAGAAGCAGGTCATGGCTTTCTACCGCACTTCGGAGAGCGAAAAACTGCTGGTGTTGCACAACGTCTTCGGCGGGCCGGAGCCGTCTTCCTATACGTTCACTGCGACGATCGACCGGCCCGTCGCCGACATGAACGGCGTTACGATCTCCTCGCAGGGCGATACGCACACGCTCACCATGCCTCCTTATTCGTCCATCATTTTTGAAATGCAAATGCGATGAAACGTTTGGTACTTTGGGTGGCCCTCGCCGTCTTGGCGGGCGGTTGCCGGGGCCGGATTTTTTCCGATCTCCCCGTTGCTGGCAATGCGCAGCCCATCGTTCCGGCTTTGTTGCAGGCAGGCGACAATCGCTTGTTCCTGACCGACTACCTTCCGCAGTGGGAGCGGGCCGATTCGGTTACTTCCGCCGCCTTGCGCATCGTCGCGGCCTCCGAGGATTGGTCTCAGTTCGTCGTCTCGGCTCCCGAGGGGGCTTTCGCCGCTTCGTTCGAGGCGTGGTCGGAGGGTCGGTGCCTTTCGGTCGCAGCCCTCGGCGGGGCCCGAAACTCCGGGGCGTGGGCTTTCTCCGAGGGGTGCCGCGGACATGAAGTCTTCGTCCGCATGTCGCAGACGCCGCAGCAGGTCGTCGCTTTGTGGCAGAATTGCCGTCTGCCCGACTGCTGCATCTCCCGTACCGACAGCGGAGTGGCGATCTCCCTGCCCGGGGATGCCGCCGATGCCGACCGGTCGTGGCTGCGCCTTTTCGCCGCTTCGGACAGCGCCCGCTTCAACGACTTGTTCATTCCCCTCGAAAAGGGACGCCCCGTCCTCGACGCCGCGCAGCTCACTCGCCGCGACCGACAGGCGCAGGTGCTCTATTCGTTGATGATCGACCGGTTCCAGAACGGCAACCGCGACAACGACCGGCCTCTCGACTGGCCCGACGTCTTGCCGCAGGTCGATTACCAGGGCGGCGATCTGCAGGGCATCACCGACCGCATCGAGTCCGGATTCTTTGACTCGCTCGGCATCTCGACGCTCTGGATTTCGCCCGTTACGCAGAATCCGCGCGATGCGTGGGGTCTCAACCGGAATCCCTTCACCCGTTTCTCGGGTTATCACGGTTATTGGCCCATCTACACCACGCAGCTCGACGACCGCTTCGGCACGCCCGACGAGTTCCGTGCCCTTTTGGATGCGGCCCATGCCCGCGGCATGAACGTCATCCTCGACTATGTGGCCAACCACCTGCACATCCATTCGCCCGTCTTGCAGGCCCATCCCGATTGGGTTACTCCGCTTTATTTGCCCGACGGCCGCAAGAACCTCGAACTTTGGGACGAGGAGCGGCTCACCACCTGGTTCGACGAGCACATCCCTTCGCTCGACCTCCAGCGGCCCGAGGTATGCGGCCCCATGACCGATTCGGCGCTCTACTGGATCGCTGAATACGATCTCGACGGCTTCCGCCACGACGCCTGCAAGCACATCCCCGAGAATTATTGGCGCATGCTTACCCATAAGATGAAGACGCGCTTCCCCGACCGCGACCTCTGGCAGATCGGCGAGACCTACGGTTCGCCCGCTCTGATCGCCTCCTACGTCCGCAGCGGCATGATCGACGCCCAGTTCGACTTCAACGTCTACCATACGGCTTTGGACGTCCTTGTGCGCGGCCGTTCCGTGCGCGATCTGGCCCGTACGGTCGACGAGTCGCTCGCCGCCTACGGCGCCCACCACACCATGGGCAACATCACCGGCAACCACGATAAGGCGCGCCTCGTGTCGCTGGCCGGCGGCGCCCTCTCGCCCGACGAGGATCCCAAACTGGCCGGGTGGACGCGTACGATCGGCGTCGGCGATCCCATAGGTTACCGGAAGCTGGCTCTGATCCAGGCCCTGAACTGCACCATCCCCGGCGTTCCCTGCATCTATCAGGGCGACGAGTACGGCGAGCCGGGCGGCAACGATCCCGACAACCGGCGCATGATGCGCTTCGACGGGTATACGCCCGAGGAGCAGGCCCAGCGCGCATTGACCCGCAAGCTGATCCGCCTGCGGCGTTCGTCCATGCCGCTTCTCTACGGCGACATGACTACGTTGGCGCTGACCGACGACGTGTGGGTCTTCGCCCGCGCGTACATGGGCGATTTCGTCGTCGTCGCGCTCAATTGCAGCGACCGGCCGCAGGATGTCGGGTGCATTCTGCCGGACGGATGGTGCGAAAATCCGAAATTTAACGCTAACTTTGGGGCCGGTTTCGGCCTCTCTTCCGACGGACGGCTCGTCGTCGAGCTCGCTCCCTGCGGATTCGAAATTCTGACCAAAACCGAATAAAACCATGAAACGTTTGCTGAATCTTTTGCTTTTGGCGGCACTCTTCATTTCGGCCGCCTGCACCGGAAAAATCGCGCCCGGGGCTTCCGCCGAGTGGGCCGACAACGCCGTGTTGTATGAAATGAACGTGCGCCAGTTCACTCCCGAGGGTACTTTCGCCGCCGCCGAGGCGCGTCTGCCGCAGCTCCGCGAGCTGGGCGTCGACATCGTGTGGCTCATGCCCGTCTATCCCATCGGCGAGAAGGGCCGCAAGGGTTCGCTGGGTTCCTACTACGCCATCCGCGACTATTGCGACATCAATCCCGAGTTCGGTACCATGGCCGATTTCGAGCGTTTTCTCGCCCGGGCTCACGAGCTGGGTCTGCGCGTGATCCTCGATCATGTCGGCAACCACACGTCGCCCGATGCCGCGTGGGTCGATGAGAAGCCCGCCGAGTGGTATGTGCGCGATTCTACGGGGGCTCCCGTCGTGCAGTACGATTGGACGGATATCGCCAAGCTCAACTACGACTGCCCCGATGTGCGCGCCGCCTTGTTCGACGTGTTGAAGTTCTGGGTCGACAAGGGCGTCGACGGCTTCCGCTGCGACGTGGCGATGGAGGTTCCCCACGACTTCTGGGAGGATGCTTTCGCCCGCTTGCGCGGCATCCGGCCCGATCTGTTCACGTTGGCCGAGGCCGAGGGCCCGCAGTTCCATGCCGACGGCTTCAACGCCACCTATGCGTGGGAGTTGCACCACGTGCTGAACGACATCGCTCAGGGTAAGAAGTCCGCTGCCGACCTGCGTGAGTTGTTGGCTAAGTACGACGAGGAGTATCCCGCTGCGGCTCTCCGCATGATGTTCACTTCCAACCACGACGAGAATTCGTGGAACGGCACCGAGTTCGAGCGCATGGGCGATGCCGCCGCTACGATGGCCGCTCTGACCTACGTCTTGCCGCAGAGCCTGCCGCTGATCTATACCGGTCAGGAGATCGGCTTCGACCACCGCTTCGCTTTCTTCGAGAAGGATCCCATCCCCGCTTACGAGGCCAACGAGTGGACGGATTTCTACCATAGACTCAACCGGATGCGCCATGCCTGCCCCGCGCTCGCCGCTGGAGAAAAGGGCGGCCGGATCGCCTACATGGGCGGTGCCGTCGCCGATCTGATGGCTTTCACCCGCACGGCCGGCGATAACAAGGTCGTCTGCCTGTTCAACCTCTCCGCCCGGCCGCAGTCCGTGATCCCGACCGTCGAGGTCGCCGGCGACTTCACCGATGCGCTCTCCGGAGAGGCCCGTACCATCGTTCCCGGCGAGGAGTTCTCGCTCGGAGCGTGGGAATACGCTATCTTGGTTAACAATTAAAAATGAAGAGTGAAGAGTTAAAAATCGCGATGCCGTTCCGCATTCCGGATATGCCGGAGCGACAAGAACGATTTTTAATTCTTCATTTTTAATTCCCGATTTTCGTTATGCTTCATCCCGACTGGAGTTACCAGGCTGTCCTCTATGAAATGAACGTGCGTCAGTTGACGCCCGAGGGTACTTTGCGTGCCGCCGCCGCGCGGCTTCCGTTCTTGCACGATCTGGGTGTCGACGTCGTCTGGCTCATGCCCGTCTTCCCGATCGGCGTCGAGGGCCGCAAGGGTTCGTTGGGTTCTTACTATTCCGTGCGCGATTATTGCGCCGTCAGCTCCGAGCTGGGGTCGATGGAGGATTTCGACGCGTTCGTCGCGGAGGCCCACCGCCTCGGCATGAGGGTTCTGCTCGACTGGGTCGCCAACCATACGGCGCGCGACGCCCGCTGGATCTCCGAGCATCCCGATTTCTACGTCTACGACGCCGATGGACGTCCCGCCGTGCCGTGGGACTGGAGCGATACCGCCAAGCTCGACTATGCCAATCCCGCCGTGTGGGAGGCTCAGATCGCCGCAATGGATTTCTGGCTCCGCGACCACGCCGTCGACGGCTTCCGCTGCGACATGGCCATGTTGGTGCCCGTCGGGTTCTGGAATGCCGCCGTCCGGCGGTTGAAGCAGACGAAACCCGACCTCTTCATGCTCGCCGAGGCCGAGGAGACCAATCTCTTCGAGGAGGGGGCTTTCGACGCTTGCTACGCTTGGGAGATGCACCATCTGATGGTCGACGTCGCACAGCAGCGTTCGCGCGTAACCGTCTTGCGCGATTATATCTATGCCGACCGCGAGCGTTATCCGCGTTCGGCCATGCGGTTGACATTCACTTCCAACCACGACGAGAATTCGTGGTCGGGTTCCGAATTCGACCGCTTCGGCGACGCCCGCGAGGCGATGGCCGTCTTCTCGTTCGTCGTGCCGCGCGGTCTGCCCCTCGTCTACACCGGACAGGAGGTAGGCTACGACCATTCGTTCGCTTTCTTCGACCGCGATCCCATCCCCGTCTACGAGTTGAACGACTTCACGCGTTTCTACCGGCGTCTCACCCGCCTGCGGCACGAGAATCCCGCTTTGGCTTCGGGCGAGACGGGCGGCGAGATGATCGAGATCCGCAACAACGCCGAGGATTGTTTGATGACTCTCGTGCGCGAAACGCCCGACAACCGCGTCGTCGCCATCATGAACCTTTCGCCCTACGCCATCCGCGCCGAGTATCATACCGGCATCTACGCCGGTCGGTATGCCGACGCCATGACGGGCGGCGAGTATCACCTTCCGGAGCAGGTCGCCGAGGATATGGCGCCGTGGAGCTACCGGATCCTTACCCGTTGATCTTATGAAACTTCATCTTCTTCTTTTTTCTTTGTGCACCATGACCATCCTCTCTTGCAGCGAAACGCCGAAGTTCGATCCCGCCGCGATCGAGGATGCCGGTGCCCGCATCTCGCATGTCGAGCCTCTTTCGTGGTGGACAGGCATGCGTACGCCCCTCCAGCTCTTGATCCATGGCGACAGCATCGCCGCCTGCGACGTGCGCGTCGAGGGGCCGCAGGGGTTGCGTATCGCCGGCGTGCATAAGGCCGATAGTCCCCATTACCTCTTCGTCGACGTCGAGGTGGCTGCCGACGCCCGGCCCGGCACTCGTTACTTCGTCTTCTCGCGCGGCAGCGAGTGTTTCAAGGTGCCTTACGAAATCGCGGCTCGTCGCGAGGGTTCCGCCGGCCGGCAGAGCTTCACCACGGCCGACATGATCTATCTGTTGATGCCCGACCGCTTCGCCGACGGCGATCCTTCGATCGATTCCACGCCCGACACAGCCGAAAAGGCCGACCGCAGCGCTTTCTTCGGTCGCCACGGCGGCGACTTGCAGGGGATGATCGACCACCTCGATTACATCGCCGACCTCGGGGCTACGGCCGTCTGGTC
>JAIDKM010000240.1 GCA_029051915.1 Alistipes sp.
TCCGAAGCGAAAGTGATCGACAGCCGGAAGGTTACTCGTTCCGGCGGTTCTTTGATGTTGGGCATCGAATCCCGCGGGGGCAAGAGACGCGTGCAGGGAGTGTTCGGCGGTGGAGTTTTGTTCGGTTTCTCAACTTACAAGGAGAGCTATACCTACGGCAATGCGCTCACTTCGCTCAATCGTTATCCGTCGACAGCATTTCCCGATGTCGCTTCGTCGGTCGCTCTTCCCGCAGGTTATCGGGTTACCGATTATAATTTCAACGGTCCCAGTTTCGTCGCCGGTATCTACGGCAGCGTGGGTGCCGAGTGGTTCGTCGCTCCGAAAATCGCTTTGGGAGCAACCGTCGATCTCTATCTCTATGGTTCTTTCGGCGCAAAAGGCTGGGTCAAGAGCGAGGGATACAACGAGGCTTACCGGCTCGTCGAGAAACGCACCGATCTTTATACGCCGGGTAACGTCAGCGTGAACTTCGGTACTGATAATCTCGGTGGTTCACTCTATCTGATGTTTTATTTTTGACAGCGGTTGAAATATGAGATCCGGCGGGCATTTTTGCCCGCCGGATCTTTTCTCACTCTATGCGGCTGGTCAGCAGCTTCATGCCGCCTTCCGGACGGATCGTCAGCGATGTCGCGGATGCCGGTACCAGTACCGTCTCTCCTTGCCGGATCGGTTCCGGGGCGCCAAGTCCGTCGTCCAGGGTTCCCCGGCCTTCGATGCAGATCGCTACAAGAAACGAGTCCGTCGTCGTCAGGTCAAGCGCGCCGGGGCGGGTCGCTTCATGAAGCATCGTCGTAAAGTAGGGGCAGGTTATCAGTTCCACTTCGGCGTTCGCATTCCGTTCGTAGCGGGTGCGGTCGCCGGGCAGGGCCATGAAGTCGATGGCTTCCCGCGCCAGGTCGGTGTGCAGTTCCCGTGTCTTTCCTTCCGCATCTCGGCGGTCGAAATCATAGATGCGGTAGGTCAGGTCGGAGGTCTGTTGAATTTCGGCAAGAAAGGTTCCCGCTCCGATGGAGTGCACACAGCCGGCCGGCAGAAAAAAGACGTCTCCGGGGCTTACCGCATGGTCGGCCAGCAGATCGGTGATCCGGTTTTCCGCTACGCTCCGGGCGTACTCCTCGGGCGTCGTCTTTTCGCGGAATCCCGCATATAGATGGGCCCCTTCGTCTGCCGCTACTACATACCACATCTCCGTCTTGCCTTTCGATCGATGACGCGTTTCCGCTATTTCGTCGTTGGGGTGTACTTGTATCGAGAGATCTTCTCTCGCATCGATGAACTTCACCAGCAGCGGAAATTCGGTTCCGTAGCGGGCGTAGTTGCGCACGCCGAGCAGCCGTTCCTTGTCTCGGGCGATCAGTGCTTCCAGCGTCATGCCCGCGTCCGCTCCGGTCGCTACGACCGATATGTCGCCCTCCAGCCCCGAGAGTTCCCAGCTCTCGCCGACTCGTTTTAGGTCGGTCGCAATGCCTTTGTAGGCGGCAATGCGGTCGCCGCCCCAGAGTTTCGTTTTGAGTATGGGCGTGAATCTGTACATGTTTTTTTGCAAGGTGCCGGTTGCCGGCTGCATAGTCGTATGCGAAGATACGAATTTTTTCGTATTTCCGATCGGGGTAGGAGCTTCTCTTGGGCGCACCGGATGCAAGCCGTCGTTTTTTTGCCCGCGCAGTTCGTAAACTGACCGTAAAAAAAGCGAGAACCTTTCGATTCTCGCTTCGTACCCCCCCAGGGGCTCGAACCCTGGACCCCAACATTAAGAGTGTCGTGCTCTACCAACTGAGCTAGAGAGGCATCAATCTTTGCGATTGCGAGTGCAAAGATAGGGACAATTTTCAGAACTCCAAAAAAAATATTCGTTTTTTTGCGAAAACTTCTTTTTTCTCCTTATTTCGTCAGTAGCCGGTCGCTGTTCCATTCGCCTGCGGCTTCAGGGTATATGAAAGGCCTCGGATCATCGAATCGCTTCATCTTCAGATAGGTTTCATAAAGGTTGTTCCCGTTCGACGATCGGCGGGCCAGCAGGAATGCCACCACCGACGGATGGCGCTTGGTCGTGTGGTAGTTGTCTTCGGCTCGTTCGATGAAGGCTCTTTCCCATGCCGGGTCGTTCGTGGGGTTGCCTCCTTTGCGGCGCGATTCTCCGCTGCGGCCGGTGTCTATGGGCGCCGTTACGATCAGGTAAATGCCCAGGCGGTCGCAGATTTCGCCGAGCGGTTCGGCAACCGTTCCCGGTCGCAGTTGCAGGGCGTTGTAGCCTTGTTCCCGCAGGGCAAGGATCTCGGCTTCATCGATTTCCGGCCCGACTTCACGGATCCGCAGATCGACCGGTCGGTCGTTGATCGTCAGCATGCCGTTTTTCACATCGACCGTTCGGAATCCCGGCCGGAATTCCAGATACTCTACATAGCGGCCTTCGTGTTGCGTTTTCAGCCGCAGGGTGTAGCGGGCCGGATTCTCGGCGCTCCATTGCAGCGAGTCGGGGATCCGTGCCAGGAAGCGCAGCGTGTCTTCACGGCGCATGTCGAGCGTCATGTCGTCATGCCCTGCGGCGGCCGTCTTGCCGTCGGGCGTCAGCAGTTCATAATGGATCCGCGAGGTGCGCGGGTTGAGGGTTCCGGTCTTGACTACGATTCCTATTTCGGAGAGCAGGAAGTCGTCTCCGGCGTCGTTGCGGCGGTTTTCGATCGTGATGTCGCGGATGTACATCTGCGGTTGGCTCGTCAGCCATACCCGGCCGACGGCGGGCGCCGGGTTCTCTTTCCAGCTTTCCAGCCGGGTCGTGGCGGAGCCCTCCGCCACTTCGATTTCAAGCGTGTTCGCTCCTTCTTTCAGCAGACGCGTCAGGTTGAATTCCGCCGGCGAGCTTCCGTCGGCGTTGTACGCGGCCGGGCGGCCGTTGACTCGGACTTCGTATTCCGCCGAGGCTTCTTCCACATGCAGCAGAATCTGCCGGTTCGCCCAGGCGAAAGGTACGGTAATCGGGGCCGTGAATACGTTTCCCGCTTGCGTCCATTCGTCGATGCGCGTATGGTAAAGGTTGTTGCCGTCGGCCGCTTCGGCCGCTTCCCGTTGCGTCGGGTAGACTCTCACCCGGCTGCGGGGGAGTTCTCGTCCGTAGGAGGGGGTGTATTCCTGTGCCCGGAGGATTCCGGTCAGCAGCAGCAGGATCAGGGTCGTAAATAGAATCCGCATGGTTTTCATCTCTTGCTCCGGCGTTCGGCGCCGGAAGTTCATGTGGCGAAGATACTTATTTTGGCGAACAATCGGTGCAGAATCTCCAAAGAATTATGGCGTGTGGCAAAAATTATTCCCGTTCCGTTCTCCATTATTCGTTAAATTATCGCTACCTTGCACAAATTATTTTTCGGTCTTTTCGCATGGATTTTTCCGACATCGCTCCTTTTCCCCGGCTCAACTTTCCGCCCGTTCGGTTGCGGGCGCGTCGTCGCGGCGATGCCGTGGAGGTCTGGGACGACTTGCGGGGGATCTATCTGGTGCTCACTCCCGAGGAGTGGGTGCGGCAGCATCTGATCGCCTACCTCGTTTCGGCTTGCGGCGTGCAGGCCAAGCGCATCGTCGAGGAGTACGCCGTGGCGCTCAACGGGCAGCCGCAGCGGGCCGACGTCGTCGTCGTGGGCGACCGGGCCGAGCCCGTGTTGTTGGCCGAGTGCAAGGCTCCCGACGTGCCCGTCGGCGAGCGGACTCTCGCCCAGGCCGTCCGTTACAATTCGGTGCTCGGTGCCCGGTGGATCGTCCTCACCAATGGCTTGCGGCATTATTGTTGGGAGTGTCGCGAGGGGCGTTACGAGCAGCTCTCCGGCTTTCCCGATCTGAGTGCCGGTCTGTAGGCTCCCGTCTCAAGCCCGGCCCCGGCTGCTCTCGCCGATCTGCCGGCGCCCGCCCGCTTCCCATCTGCCGAAGGCCCGGCCTACAGATTCTTGAAGTTCGTGTCTACGTAGTTTTGGAACGCTTCCTTGTAGTTTTCGCCGATCGGTACATATTCCGTGTCGCTCAGAAAGATGCGTCCTTTCACATAGGCTTTGATGCAGCGCAGGTTGACTATGTAGGAGCGGTGTACCCGCATGAATTGTTCCGAGGGCAGCGCCGTCTCCATGTTCTTGAGTCGGAATAGGGTCATGATCGCTGTGCCGTCGGCCAGGTGCATCCGTACGTATTCGCCTTCGCTTTCCAGATATACTATGTCGGCGATCTTCACCAGCGATACTTTGTAGTCGGCTTTCACCGAGATGTATTCTTTGTCTTTGGGTTCTGCTTCGGGCGTGGGTTCGGCCGTTGCGGCGCGTTGGTTGTTGCGCAGTTCATGGAGCGAGTTGGCTTTGGCCGCCGCTCGGCTGAAGTCGGAGAATCCGAACGGCTTGAGCAGGTAGTCCACCGCATCGAGGCGGAATCCTTCGACCGCATATTCCGAGTAGGCCGTCGTGAAGATCACCATCGGCCGTTCGGTCAGCGAGCGTACGAAATCCACTCCGTTCAGATCGGGCATGTTGATGTCCACGAAGATCAGATCGGCCGGTTGCGCCGCCAGCAGTTGTTGGGCTTCCAGCGCATTGCTGCACGCCGCCGTCAGTTGAAGATAGGGGATCTTGGCTATGTAGGACGTTATTTGGCGCAGGGCCAGCGGTTCGTCGTCGATGGCTATACATCTAAGCATGGAGAATCGGTATTTCAAGTTTGACGGTGTAGGTGCCGGCCTCTTCCCGAATGTCGAGCGTGTAGCCTTTCGGGCCGTAGATCAGTTCCAGGCGTTTGTGTACGTTTTCCAGTCCGATGCCCGCTTTGTTGCGGCGGTTTTCGCGCGTGGCGTGGCGGCTGTTTACGATCGTGCTCTTCACTTTGCCTTCGGCGCATTCGATTTGCATGTGGATGAACGAGGGACGGTTGTTGCTGATGCCGTGTTTGAAGGCATTTTCCACAAATACGATCAGCAGCAGCGGCGGGATCGACACCCGGCTCGACCGGTCTCGGGGGTATTCCACCCGGATGTCGATCGCATCGGTGTATCGGATGCGCATCAGTTCGATGTAGTTCTTGATGAACTGGATGTCTCGTTCAAGGGATATCTGTTCGCTTCCCGAGTCGTAGAGTACGTAGCGCATCATCTTCGAGAGTTCGATCACCGCATTCTTGGCCGATTCGGGGTCTATGTCGATCAGCGCATGGATGTTGTTGAGCGTGTTCATGAAGAAATGCGGGTTGATCTGGTACTTCAGGTAGTCGATCTCGGCCTGCATGTTTTGTCGTTTGAGGGCTTCCAGTTGTTGTTCGTCTCGGATCGATTGGTACATCAGTTTGATGCCCGAGTTGGCTCCGTTCATGAAGAGCGCCAGCACCACGTTCCAGTACATTTCCAGGTTGGCGAACGATACCCGGCGGATTTCGCCCGCTTCGTTCACGGGCAGCAGATTTCCCGGCAGGTTGGTGTAAAAATATACCGGCGTGAAGACCGCAAGAATCAGTACGATGTTTCCCGCCAGGTATTTCCAGTATTTGTGGCGCAGCATGTAGCGCGGGGCCAGTATCGTGTTGTGAACAAGGAAGATCAGCAGATAGGGGGCGATCTGCCACCAGGCGATCAGGACGTTTTCGATGCTGACGTGCAGTTCGGCCATCATCTGCGAGTTGAGCACCGGCACCAGGATGATCGCGCTCCACACCATCACATAGAGCAGGTTTTCGCCTATGGTTTGTTTTTTCTGGATTTTCATATCGCAAAGGTAGTAAAATTTCGATCATCCCGCCTCTCTCCTCGCCCTGCCCCGACCTTCTCCGCCCCGGTCT
>JAIDKM010000241.1 GCA_029051915.1 Alistipes sp.
GAAGGCTACGACGAAGAGTTCAAATTGTTCGTCTTCGAGAAGCTCATGCCGTTCCAGCAGTTCCGCATGCAGCTGCCTTTCGCGACGGAAGATCTGACGGCCGTAACACGCAGCGGCAAGCTGATCCACATCATGGCCAACCCCCACCTGGCCAAAGAGAACATCACGCTCGAACTCGAATGCGACGCTCCCTACTACCAGACCCTGCAAACGATCAAGAGCCATTGTTTCATCCGGTTCCAAGACTACACGTTCGATCCTTCGACTTACGGCGACTGGCCGCTGCGCGCCTATCAAGCCCGTGAAGGGGTAGCATTTGCGCTGAACATCGCGTACATGTTTTCGTGCCCCGAATTCGAAGCCGCACTGAAAGCCTGGGGGCCGCTGTACAGCAATACCGATGTACTTGTCGACAAAGACAAGCTGCTGCAACAAGCCATCGGACATTCGCAACTCAAATTCGGCTGCGTACACCGCGGCAGCATCATCGGACTGGGCGGCGGAGCTATCTACTGCCTTGCAGACCGGTGCTTCTACCAACACTATCCCGACGACGCAAGCTACACGGAGAGCCCGTTCCATGAATTCGCACACTGCCTGGGCTACGCACACACCGGCAACATGACCTACGGAGGCACGACGGGCTGGACCGCCCTGTGCGACAAGACCTATGCCGAACTCGGAGTAGCCAAGAAACTGCCCGTCTACTCGCGCCGTTTCCTGAACACCCGCAGAACCGCGAAGAACCGATACTCCGGCCAACCGGCGTTCTATCCGTCGAAGTACATCATCGAAGACCCCGAACTCGACGAACTCGACGGCGGCCTGGGCCGGAACGACGACTTCCTCGACACCGACTGGGGCGAGAAGGAAGATGCCCCGGCACTCTCGTTCAAGCTGGACTACAACGCAGCCGAAACCGAAGCAAAAGACTACATGCCGCGCGGCGTCTATGTCTACGGCGACAAGATGTACGTAACGAACGACATCCGAGCTGCGAACTTTGCCTGGGACGTCTACGACCTTTCGACGGGAAAACCCGTACTGGAAAAGCGGATGACCAAGTGGACGCTGCCCAACGGCAACGAACAGACCATCGGAACGCCGGCCGACATTCTGCGCTCGCACGACAAGATCTACCTGGCCGGAAGCAACAACGTACTGTTCGTATTCGATGCCGAGACCTACGAATGCACGGCGACCTTGGCGTTCGGTCAGGATGTCGTGGGACTGGCGGCCGCCAACGGTGTGCTGTATGGCTACCGCGGCAATGCGAGAGCGTTCCTCGAACACAATCTCGACTACGGCTATGTAGCGTCGAGCGACAATCTTGACAGCAACACCAACAATGCCATGACAGCGGACTACGCAGGCAATGTCTATGCGGTTTGCTACAACTCGAAGAAACTGTATCAGCTGAACACCGACTACCTGATGGCCTGCACGATGCCCATATCGAAAGAACTGACCTTCGAGGCCAACCCGCTGGGTGCGGCATGGAGCGCAGACGGCCGTCTGTTCGTTTCGTTCGCCGGAACGGAACAGAAATTCTGCGAGGTGAATCCCCAGACCGGTGCCATCGTCAAGGACTACACGACCATCGGCGACATCACGCTGAACAATCCGGCCAAGTGCCTGATCCGCCGCAACACGCTCTTCATCGTAGACCGCGTGAACGGCCTGTGCATCTACGCCATTCCGCTGAGCCAGCTCAACTAACCAAAAATCCGGACAAGAAAAATGAAACGTACATTCATATATACGCTCCTGCTCGTATGCGCCACGCTGAGCGTACGATGCACCGAAGAAAAGATCGCATCCGAACCGATCACCGATCTGGAAGAAGCCGACTACAAGAGCTTCTGGTACTACACCTACGAAGCGTTGGAGACCGTCGACTACGAAACGCTGGGGCTGGAAGCGGCCGCCGATTTCATCCCCTATGCTGTGGCCCAGCGCGGCGACACGCTCTTCGTGGCCAACATCGGCAAGGCGGGACAGAGTCTGATCCTCTATTCGAAGAAAGCCCGGCGACCGCTGACGACTATCAAAACCTGGACTTTCAACGGCGCGGAAAAGAACTTCACGAGCAATATCAACGCGATCGTAGTAACCGACGACCGGCTCTATGTAGCCGAGCAGCAATCGCTGATCCATGTGTTCTCGCTTCCCGGCATGGAATACTACTCCTGCATCGGCAACGGCCAATGGGCCGGTCCCGTATTCCAGGCACAGGCGGTAACCGTGAAGGACGGACTGATCTTCGCCCGCGACAAGAACGGCAACGTCAGCGTCTACAAGGAGTCGGACGTAACGCCGGAAAACTACCAGAAAGTCCAGCGTTACAAACAAGCCGGCCCCGGAGCGGGCAACTCGGCGAACAATGCGTTCGCGGCCCACTACATGGAAGTCGACGAAGAGGGACACATCCTGCTGACAGGCTACGAAGCGCAATCGATCCGCGTGCTCGACCCGGCGCTCATCAACGACGATTTCAAGAACGGCACCAACATCGACATCGACGAACAGACCTGGACGCTGGAATTCAAGCCCAAGACTTTCGCGACGACCCCGGAACGCATGTACGCCACCGGCAGCAACGATGCCGTCAGCATCTACGACTACGAACAGAAAGCGTGGGTCAAGACGCTCAAAAGCATCAAAGGATTCGCTT
>JAIDKM010000242.1 GCA_029051915.1 Alistipes sp.
ACTATTATCCGGCCAACGCCAGGCTCTACCATATCGCGAACATCAGGACGGCGAAGGGCAAGACCTATGCGGCGAGCGACGAGCCCGTCGAAACGACCGAAGAGATCTGCCTGGTGGCCGACGATTTCCGCCAGGAGGAGTTCGTGAGCCCCTATACGGGTCAGGTGCTGCCCTACAACATTTATCTGCCCGAGGATTACGATCCCGAGGAGCAATATCCGCTGGTGCTGTTCATCCACGACGCAGGCGTGGCGAGCGGCCCCGTTACGCAGACGCTCTACCAGGGCAACGGCGCGACTTCGTGGGCGGAGCCCGAGGCGCAGGCCCGCCACAAGTGCATCGTCGTGGCGCCTGAATATCCGGTCATCACCGTCGACGACAACTGGAACTACAGCCATCATCTCGACACGACGGTCGAGCTGCTGAAAGATTTGCAGACGCGCTACTCCATCGATCCCGACCGCATCTACACCACGGGACAGTCGATGGGCTGCATGTCTTCCATCGTGCTGATGCTCAAGGAGCCCGATCTATTCGCCGGAGCCTTGCTCGTGGCGGGTAAGTGGAATCCCGAGGTGATGGGGCCGCTCGACGGGCAGAACATCTGGATCATCTCGTGCGAGGGCGACGCTTCGTCCAACACGCTGCAGGGCGAGGCCGTCGCGAAGTGGCGCGAGCAGGGGAGCGCCGTGTCGGAAGCGACGTGGGAGATGACCCTCTCGCCCGAGGAGCTCTCCGCCGAGGCCGACAAGATGCGCGCCGAGGGCAACCACCTGCTTTTCACCCACCTCACGGGCGGAAATCATCGGGCTACGTGGTTCGTCGCCTACGGCATCGAGGGCGTGCAGGACTGGCTGTTCGAGCAACATAAATAAATTAGGACGGAGACTCAAAAGATGAAGCGACTTCTTGTTCTGATTTGCCTGGCGGGACTATGCGGCCGCGCCGAGGCCCGGAGTCTCTCCGCGGAGGGCGGAGCTTCCCGTTCCGATTCGCTGTCGATGCCTACCGGTAAGACCGATTGGGTCGATCCCGTGCATGCGACGCCGGTCAACACGCACTACGTTCTCTATCCGACTCCGCAGCGCGGCGCAGGAACCGAAGGCAGCTGCATGGTCTACCTGCCGGACGAATATGCTGCCCGCACCGACCGCAGGTATCCCGTGATTTACTATCTGCACGGCGGTACGGGCAACCAGCGCGAGGCGAGCTGGATGATTCGGAAGATAGATGCCGCGATCCGGGCCGGGAAGATGCGGCCGGTGATCGTGGTCTCTCCGCAGGCACTGCCTATCGGGTGGTATATCAATGCGAACGTCGTCGATCCGAAAGTTACCTCCGGGCCTGTCGAGGATGTGATCGTCCGGGACTTGATCCCCTACGTCGACAGTTGTTTCCGCACCGTCGCGGCCCGCGAGGGACGTGCTGTCGAGGGTTTCTCGATGGGCGGGCGCGGTGCGCTGATGCTGGCATTCAAGCACCCCGACCTGTTCTGCGCCGCCAGCAGCGTAGCCGGGGCGCTGGTCGACTGGGACGAGGAGCCGCTGCTCCGGGCCTTGGAGTGCACGTTCGGCGATGCGGAGAATCCTCTTTCCAGGGAGTATTTCGATGCGTGGCATCCGAAGACGTTCCTCTGCCAGAATGCCCGCCGTATCTTGCGCGATGGAATGCGGATACGCATGTTCGTGGGCGACAGGGATCGTCTGTACGAAGAAAACGGCCGCCGCATCACCCACCGTTTCCATGAATTGCTGACCGCCCTGCGGATACCCCATACGCTGGAGGTCGTGCCCGGTGCCGGACATAATCCGGCCGAGATTTTCGCCGACGGCGCGAACGACTACGATACCTCGTTCTGGGACGGGGCGTTCGGTACGGAGTAGGATTCCCTTGCATGAAGAACGCTTCCTTGTATATCGATCTGGCTTTCTGCCTCGTTTTTCTGCCGCTGATGATCTTCGCCTTTCCGGTGGAACGGTGGTGGGGCACCTATCCCCTCTTCTTCGGGGCGTTCGTCGGCTGGCTGTACGTTACCTATTTTCTTTATAAGTACTTCATCGTCCCCCGGATGTTCCACGGCCGCAGGAAGCGTGTCGGCGCGTTGGCGGTCGCGGCCGTCTCGCTGTTCGTTACCTTCCTGTTTTCGAGCTACGAGATATCTTCGCCGTTCTACCATACGTACCGCCTGCCCGAAGTAGTTCCCTATCCGATGTGGGGCGTGCGGCAGAACCAGCAGGCCGTCTGGCTCCACTACATCGTGGTGGCGATCTTCTGCGTTGCCGTGGGGATGCTGACCGAGGCTTACCGTCAGCGGCTGGCGCGCGAGGAGGTGGAGTACGAACGCAACAAAGCCGAACTGGCGCTCTACAAGGCGCAGATCAATCCGCACTTCCTGTTCAATACGCTCAACACGCTCTACGGCCTGCTTATCACGCACTCCGACAAGACCGAGGCGACGCTCGAACGCTTCATCAACCTGACGAAGTACATCTACAACAACGCCAACCGCGACTTCATACCGCTGGCCGAGGAGGTGGAGTATATCGGCCAGTACATCGCGCTGCAGGCTCTGCGGCTCAACGACTTCGCCGACGTGAGTTTCGTGCACGAGGTCGAAAGCGACACGCTGCCCGTGCCGCCCATGTTGTTGATAACTTTCGTGGAGAATGCGTTCAAGTACGGCGTCTCCTCCAACGAACCCTGTTTCATCCGCATCCGGCTCAGACAGCAGGGCGGCACGCTGCGGTTCGAAACGGAGAACTCCGTTTTCGAACGCCCGTCCCGGAAATCCGCCCGCACGGGGATCGAAAACTGCCGACGGCGGCTGTCGCTGCTCTACCCCGACCGGCACCGGCTGGAGGTCGGCGCGGATGCCGACGGTGTATTCCGCCTCCGGCTCGAACTTCAAACTTCCGTCTCATGATCCGCTGCATCGCCATCGACGACGAACCGATCGCCCTGAGCATCGTTAGGCAGTACTGCCGGCGCCGGGGCGGCATCGAGCTCGAAACTTTCAGCTCGCCGCGCCAGGGCATGCAGCGCGTGCAGGAGTGGCGCCCCGACATCGTGTTTCTCGATATCGAGATGAACGGCACGTCGGGCCTCGCTCTCGCCCGCGAGCTGCCCGCCTCCTGCTGCCTGATCTTCACCACGGCCTATGCCCACTATGCGCTCGACGGCTTCGAGGCCAATGCGGTCGACTTCCTGCACAAGCCCTACTTCTACGACCGCTTCGAGCGGGCGTTGCAGAAGGCCGAAAAGTGGCTCCGGATGCACGACCTGCTGGCCGTGGCGGACTCCTCGTCGCGCCGGCTG
Organism: Alistipes sp.; assembly: GCA_029051915.1. Taxonomy (GTDB): domain Bacteria; phylum Bacteroidota; class Bacteroidia; order Bacteroidales; family Rikenellaceae; genus Alistipes. The sequence continues at coordinate 3,316 of JAIDKM010000242.1, forward strand.
CTGCTGAAGGCCGACTACAAGAACGTCTCGGTCGCCGTCGATACGATCCTCTACATCGAATCGCTGGACAACTACGTCAGGGTGCATGCCGCCGACGGAGCGACCGTAGCATCGAAGATCCCCCTTCACACCGTCGAGGAGCAGCTGCCGCCGTGCGAGTTCAT
>JAIDKM010000243.1 GCA_029051915.1 Alistipes sp.
TCCGTCTCGTGGGCTCGGAGATGGGGATAAGAGACAGCTCCGTATCGTGCACGGAGACAGGATCCCGAGGCCCCCGGAGCGCGAAAGAACCGAGTGCGAAAGCAAATGCTTGAGAACATGCGCGTACGAATTTTCCCGATACTTCTTGCAGCGGTCGCGACCTTTCGGATGAATGTTGCGACTGCCGGAGATATTGCCTATGGCGTGCAAGTCGTGGTGATCGACGCGGGGCACGGCGGCGACGACCCCGGAGCGCACTACTATGGAACCTACGAAAAGACCCTGACCCTGAATGTGGCGCTCAAACTGGGCAAGCTGATCGAAGAAGGCATGCCGGGCGTGAAGGTGGTCTACACCCGCAAGACGGACAAGGCCCTGGCCCCGACGAAGATCGCCGACCTGCAAGCCCGGGCCGACATCGCCAACAAAGCCGGCGGAGACCTCTTCATCTCGATCCATGTCAATGCGGCCGAAGATGCCTCGGCGCGGGGCGTGGAGACGCTGGTGATGGGCGAAAGCAGCAAGGAACAACGCTACAACGAAGATGCCCTCTACGAAAACAACCGCGACGACCTGATCGACATGTCGGACGAACGGACGGCGGCCATTGTGCGGGCCTACATTCAGAACCTGCAATTTACCTACGGCCAATACAGCATGGCCATCGCCCGCTGCATACAAAACAACTACGGCAAGACGGGCCGCCATGTACGCAAGATCAAGCCCCAGCTGCTGCGCGTGCTCTATGCGACTGACATGCCGGGCGGGCTGACCGAGATCGGATTTCTGTCGAACCCCCGGGAAGCGGCCTACCTGAAGTCGGAAAAGGGACAGGACGAGATAGCACGCTCTTTGTTCAACGCCGTGAAAGACTACTCGACCTATCTGCTGGAGATGCGCCGCACGGAAGAACCGCCCGAACCGGCGGCGAAACCCGCCGAGCCGGTCAAGCCGGCAGCGGAGCCGGTATTCGAACCGGTGAAGAAACAAGGTGTGCACTATGCGATTCAGATCCTGTCGGGCCGCAACAAGGTGGCGCGCACCTCGCCGGAATTCAAGAACTACGCCGGCAAGATCCTCGAATATACGGCCGAAGGAACGTTCCGCTACAAATACTGTGTGTACGAGAGCGACAGCAAGGCGCAGGCCCAGAGCCATCTGGCCGAAGTGCGCAAGACATTCCCCGAGGCGTTCGTCGTACGCTGCCGGGGCGACAAGATAGTGAAGTAACGAACGAAACGAAAAGATGAAAAGAGAAGCGAAGATCGGATTGTTCGCCGTGGCGATGATCTGTGCGGCCTGGGCGGGAATCCGCTTTCTGAAGGGATTCGACATCTTCGGCCGCCATGTGGAATATTATGCGGTCTACGACCAGGTCGGCGGAGTGCAGGCCTCGTCGCCGATCATGGTCAAAGGCGTGAAGATCGGCACCGTGTCGGCCATCATGCTCGATCCGGCGCGGAGCGACCAGGTGGTGCTACAACTGACCGTCAAACGCGAATACCGCATACCGACCGACTCCGAAGCCAAGATCGTGAGCAACTCCCTGATGGGATCCAAGGCCGTCGAGATCGACTTCGGCGAAGCGACGACCTATTTTGAAAAAGGCGACACGATCCGCTCGGGCCGCGACCGCGACCTGATGGACATGGCCGGCTCGGAACTGGACTTCGTGAAGCAGAAGATATCGCAGGTAACGACCGACCTGTCGCGCACGCTGAACAATCTCTCGGAGCTGCTGGAAGCCAACGAAGCCAACATTGCCGGGACGCTCGGCAACCTGAACGCCCTGACGGGCGACCTGAGCGACGTGATGGCCTCCGAGAAAGACAACCTGAAGCGGACGCTGGACAACCTGGCCGAATTCTCCGAGGTGCTCGGCTCCAATGCCGGCCGGGTGGACAGCCTGGTGGGCAGCCTGAACCGGGTGGCCGCGACGCTCGAAGAAGAAGAGTTCGCCCGCAAGCTGACCGAGACCGTCGGGACGCTCGACGCGCTGATGCGGAAGATCGACGCGGGCGACGGCACGCTGGGCAAGCTGATGAACGACCCGGCGCTGTACGACTCGCTGACGGTGGCTTCGGGCAATCTGTCGCTGCTGCTGGCCGACCTGAAAGCCTATCCTGCGCGCTACGTACATCTGTCGCTCTTCGGCCGCGATCCCGAGAAGATGAAGGAACGGGCCGAGCGCCGGGCGGCGAAGGCTGCGGCCAAAGCCGAACGAGACTCGCTCAAGGAAGCCCGCTCAGAGGAGCCGCTCCGATGATCTATCCCCCGACATTCGAACAGAAGATCGGCTTCGACCGCCTGCGAGGGCAGGTCGAGGCCCTCTGCACGATGCGGGCGGCCTGCGAACTGCTGGCTGCCGAAGGCTTCACGACCTCGGCGTCGGAGATCGAACGCCGTCTGTCGCTGGCCGACGAGATGCGTGTGCTCCTGGAGATGGAACACGATTTCCCGGGCGGCGACTATCCTGACACGGACGGGGTGGTGGCCAAGCTACGGGTGGAAGGGGCCTTTCTGGATGTGGAGGAGGTCGTGGTGCTGCGCCGGGCGCTGGCCCTGGCAGGGGCTGTGGTAACGTTCATCGGAGGGCGCGAACGAGCCTACCCGACGCTGCATGCCCGCACGCGGGGCGTGGAGTCGTTTCCGGAGATCGTGCAACGCATCGATCTGCTGGTAGACCGCTTCGGCGAAGTGAAAGATACGGCCTCGCCCGAGCTGGCGGAGATCCGCCGGGCGATCCGCGAACGCGAAGGACAGGCGGCCAAGCGGCTGCAACAAGTGCTGGCGGCGGCCAAGAGCGCGGGCATCGTGGACGCCGACGCGCAGCTGTCGGTGCGCGACGGCAAGACCGTGATTCCGGTATCGGCCTCCAACAAACGCAAGCTCAACGGATTCATACACGACGAATCGGCGACGGGCCGCACGTTCTATGTCGAGCCGGTGGAGGTGGTGGAGCTGAACAACGAACTGCGCGAACTGGAGTATGCCGAGCGCCGCGAGATCGTACGCATCCTGACCCTCTTCACGGAGTCGATCCGCCCGGAAGCCGAGCTGATCGCCTCGACGGGCGACTACCTGGCTGAAGTGGACATGCTGCGGGCCAAAGGACGCTGGGCCTCGGAAAACGGCTGTGCGAAGCCGATCGTCTCGACCGACGACCGCCTGGTGCTCAAGGACGCCCGGCATCCGCTGCTGCAACAGACCCTGCGGGCGCAAGGCCGCGAGATCGTGCCCCTGACGATGCAACTGGATCGCCGCAAGCGCATCCTGGTGATCTCGGGGCCCAACGCCGGCGGCAAGTCGGTGTGTCTGAAAACCACGGGCATCGTACAATACATGTTCCAATGCGGATTCCCGGTGCCGGCGTCGGCCGTGTCGGAGCTGCCGGTCTTCCGCTCGATCTTCATTGACATAGGCGACGAACAATCCATCGACAACGACCTGTCGACCTACTCGTCGCACCTGCTGAACATGAAGAACATGCTCTCGGGAGCCTCCGACCGGACGCTGGTGCTCATAGACGAATTCGGCTCGGGAACGGAGCCCACGATCGGCGGAGCCATCGCCGAGGCGATTCTGGAACGCCTGCTGGAGCGAGGGTGCTACGGAGTCATCACGACCCACTATGCCAACATAAAATACTATGCTGCGAGCACCGAAGGCATCGCCAACGGAGCGATGATGTTCGACGTGCAAAATATCCGTCCGCTGTTCCGGCTCGAAACGGGCAAGCCGGGCAGCTCGTTTGCGGTGGAGATCGCCCGCAAGATCGGACTGCCCGAAGAGATCATCCGTGCGGCGTCGGAAAAGGCGGGATCGGAACACATCAACCTGGAAAAACAACTGCGCGAAATAGCCCGCGACAAACACTACTGGGAACAGAAGCGCGACCGCATCCGTCTGACCGACCGCAAGGTAGAAGAACTGGAACAGACCTATTCCGAGCAACTGTCGAAGATCCGCACCGAGCGTCAGGAGATACTCCGGCGGGCGAAGCAAGAGGCGCAGGCCCTCATAGCCGATGCGAACCGTCGGATCGAAAACACGATCCGCACGATCCGCGAAGCGCAAGCCGAAAAAGAACTGACGCGCCTGGCCCGCAAGGAACTGGACGACTTCCGGGCTGAAGCGGAGAAAGCCGACGCGGCGGAACGCGATGCCGAAGTAGCCCGCGAGATAGAACGCATAGAACGCCGCCGTCGACGCCGGGCCGAACGCAAGGCCCAACGAGGCGAAGAAGCAGCGGCCGCTGCGGCGACAGCGGCGGAACCGCCCCGGAGACGGGAAGCGGAGGTGGGCTCGAAAGTCCGCATGAAGGGGCAGGAGATGGTAGGCGAAGTGCGCAGCCTGAAAGGCCGCAAGGCGCAGGTGGCCTTCGGCCAGATCCTGACGATGGTCGACCGGGAACAACTGGAAGTGGTCTCGAACAACGAATACCGGGAAGCGACGCGCCCGACGACGGTGCGGACGGTGGTGTCGGCCGACATCTCGGCCCGCAAACTATCGTTCCGAGACCACATAGACGTTCGCGGCATGCGGGCCGCGGAAGCGCTCGACGAAGTGCAACAATTCATAGACGACGCCCTGATGGTGGGCGTGGAGACGGTAACGATCCTGCACGGCAAAGGCACGGGAGCCCTGAAAGAAGAGATCCGCCGCTACCTGCGCACGGTGCCGGAAGTGGAGTCGGCCGTGGACGAACATGCCGACAGAGGCGGCGCGGGAATCACGGTCGTGAAACTGGGATGATCCCAAGCCGGAGGAGGTGCGGAAACGCCGCCCGGGGGAGGGCGCCGCACGTCGGCGGCATGGATGGGGAGATTTTAGGATACAAGGATTTTATGGAATACAAGTTGTCGCAAATAGCCGCCATCTGCGGAGGCAGACTCCGGGGCAGCGACCCGGAAGTGCGCTCGGTGGTAACGGACAGCCGCTCGCTTTCGTGCGAAATGGGCCTCAGCCCGATGTTCGTAGCCCTGCGCGGTGCCAACCATGACTCGCACCGCTTTGTGATGCAGATGTACGAACGCGGCGTACGGGCCTTTCTGGTGGAGCACGACGTGGAACTGCCGGCGGAGTGCGGCCGGGTGGTGGTGGAGAACGCCATCGGAGCCCTGCAATCGCTGGCAGCCTATCATCGGGCCCAGTTCCGCGGCACGGTGGTGGGAATCACGGGCTCGAACGGCAAGACGGTCATCAAGGAGTGGATCGCCGAGGAACTGCCCGCGGGCATGAAGTTCTACCGCTCGCCCAAGAGCTACAACTCGCAGTTAGGCGTGCCCCTCTCGGTGCTGATGCTGGAGGGAGACGAGGAACTGGCGATCTTCGAAGCCGGCATTTCGGAACCGGGCGAGATGGAGCGGCTGGAGCGCATCATCCGTCCCGACGTAGTGGTCTTCACCTCGATCGGCGACGCCCATCAGGAACATTTCCTCAATCTGGAACAGAAGTGCGACGAAAAGATGATCCTGGCGCGCAGCGCGTCGAAGATCATATACCATAGCTATTATGAACCGCTGGGCAGCATGGTGGCGGCGCGGTATGCCGACCGCAAGCCTGTGGATGCGGCGACGTTTCCCGAAGTGCCAGAGGCGGTGATCGGCAATGCGGCCTCGCGCCGCAATGCGCAGATCGTCGAAGCGTTCTGTGCGGCGATGGGCTACGGAGCCCCGACCTTCTCGGCGGCGCCCCATGTGGCGATGCGCCTGGAAGTGAAAGACGGCATCAACGACTCGATCCTGATAAACGACGCCTACAACCTCGATCTCAACTCGCTGGCCCTGGCCCTCGACTACCTGCACACGGTGGCGCTGGGACGGCGGCAGACGCTGGTGCTCTCGGACATAGCGCAGAGCGGTCTGGAAGACGCCGAGCTCTACGGCCGGGTGGCGGGCATGGTGGCCCGGGCGGGCGTCGACCGGCTGGTGGGCATCGGCCCGAAGCTGAAGCGCCATGCGGCGCTGTTCGGGTGCGAAAAGAACTTCTACGCCTCGGTCGATGAATGTATCGACCGGCTGGAACGCGACGCAGTGGCGGGGCGTGCCGTGCTGCTGAAAGGTGCCCGCGAATACCGCTTCGAGAAGCTGGCCCATGCGCTGGCGCGTCAGAGCCACACGACGGTGCTGGAAGTAGACCTCGACGCGATGATCCGCAACCTGAACTATTTCCGCTCGAAACTCCGCTTCGGGACGCGTCTGGTGGCGATGGTCAAGGCGGGATCGTACGGCACGGGCGACTTCGAGGTGGCGCAGCTGCTGCAACACCAGGGAGTCGACTACCTGGCCGTAGCGTTCGCCGACGAAGGAGTGCTGCTGCGCGAACGCGGCATCACGATGCCGATCGTGGTGCTCAATGCCGATGCCGACAGCTTCGACCTGATGATCGTCAACCGGCTGGAGCCGGAGATCTACAGTCTCCACTCGCTGCGGGCTTTTGCGACGGCGGCGGCCCATGCGGGCGAACGGCACTATCCGATTCATGTGAAGCTGGACACGGGGATGCACCGCCTGGGCTTCATGGAAGAAGAACTTGCGGAGCTGGGCGACGAACTGGCGACGCTGCCCGAGGTGAAGGTGGCGACGATATTCTCGCATCTGAACTGTGCGGACATGCCCGAAGAAGATGCCTACACGCGCGAACAGATCGCCCGCTACGACCGCATGAGCAGTGCGCTGGCCGGGCGGTTGGGCTATCCTGTGATCCGCCACACGGCCAACTCGGCGGCGATAGCCCGTTTCCCGGAGGCGCAGTTCGACATGTGCCGGCTGGGAGTGGGTCTCTACGGAATCGGCTGGGAACACAACCCGGAGCTGCGGCCCGTATCGCGGCTCAAGACCCGCATCGTGCAGATCAAGCGTCTGCCGGCGGGCGATGCGGTAGGCTATGGCCGGGCGGGAAAGCTGGAGCGGGCGACCGTAACGGCGACGATTCCGGTGGGATATGCCGACGGGCTGGATCGCCACCTGGGCTGCGGCCGCTGGTCGGTGCTGGTGGCCGGGCGCGAGGCCCCGATCGTGGGCCGCATCTGCATGGACAGCTGCATGATCGACATCACGGAGATCGACGGCGTATGCGAAGGCGACGAAGCGGTGATCTTCTCGCCCGAGCCGGGAAACGACCTGGAGTCGATGGCCCGCGTGCTCGGCACGATCCCCTATGAGATCATGACGTCGGTATCGGCGAGAGTGAAGCGAATATATCTGAAAGAATAGTGAAAGGAACCTTATATCTGATTCCGTGCCCGATCTCGGACGAGACGGCGCCGTGGGACGTGCTGCCGGCATCGAACCGTGCGGTGATGGATGCGCTGGACTACTATATTGTGGAAAACACCCGCACGGCGCGCCGCTTCCTATCGAAAGCCGGCGTGGCGCGGCCGATCGAGACGCTGGAGTTCCGCGAACTGAACGAACACACGGCGGCGGGCCGCGAAGTGGAAGAACTGGTGCGGCCGCTGGAAGAAGGACGCTCGGCGGGCGTGATCTCGGAAGCGGGCGTGCCGGGCGTGGCCGATCCGGGGGCCCTGGTGGTCGAGGCGTGTCATCGCCGCGGCTTCCGGGTGGTGCAGCTGGTGGG
>JAIDKM010000244.1 GCA_029051915.1 Alistipes sp.
TCGAACCGTTCGTCGGCGATCTATACGCCCGAGCGGACCGATTTTTCGTTCGAAAGTCTCTACGACCCCGCGGCTCCTGTCGAGGAGCGCGAGTTCATTGCCCGTGCCGCTCTGGGGAAGGCTCTTATTCTCAGTGCCAAGGGCGGTACCGAGGAGGCTGCCCGCGCTATCCGCACCTTCTCGTTTACCCGTACCTACCGCCGTACGCTTCGCAAAGTCCGCGTCTTGAACGCGCTGCCCGTCGCCTGGCGCACGCCCGTGCTCAACTTCTACAACCGGCTGGCGTGGACGATCGCCAAAAAGGGATTATGAAAGTCGAAAGGTCTGCGATCGCAGACCTTTCGACTTTTCAGTTCTCGAATTTCAACCCGTCGTCCGCCGCGTCGATGCGGATCGGCTTCGAGCGGTCGACTTCGCCGGTCAGAATTCGTTTCGAGAGGTCGTTGACCACGTAGCGCTGGATCGTCCGCTTCACCGGACGGGCGCCGTAGAGCGGGTCGAATCCCGCCGCGGCAATCCAGTCGCGCGCCGCCTCAGTGTACTCCAGCACGATGCCGTTGTCGAGGAGCATCTTGCGCACGATGCCTAACTGGATGTCGACGATGCGCCGGATGTCGTCGTGCGTCAGCGGCTCGAACATTACTATTTCGTCGATGCGGTTCAGGAACTCCGGCTTGAGGTGTTGTTTGAGCAGGTCGACCACTTCGTCGCGCGTCTTCTCCACCGTCTCGGGGTCGAGCCGCTTGCCGTCGGCCGCCGCCGCGAAACGTTCCTGGATGATCTGCGCACCCATGTTCGAGGTCATGATGACGATGGTGTTGCGGAAATCCACCGTGCGTCCCTTGTTGTCGGTCAGGCGGCCGTCGTCGAGCACTTGCAGCAGGATGTTGAAGACGTCGGGGTGGGCCTTTTCGATTTCGTCCAAGAGTACCACCGAGTAGGGTTTGCGCCGTACGGCTTCGGTCAGCTGGCCGCCCTCGTCGTAGCCCACGTATCCCGGAGGCGCCCCGACGAGACGCGACACGCTGTGGCGTTCCTGGTATTCGCTCATGTCGATGCGCGTGAGCATCTGGTCGTCGTTGAACAGGAATTCGGCCAGCGCCTTGGCCAGCTCGGTCTTGCCCACGCCCGTCGTGCCCAGGAAGATGAACGAGCCGATCGGTTTGCGGGGATCGTTCAGACCCGCCCGCGAGCGGCGTACGGCGTCCGAAATCGCCGCGATGGCCTGCTCCTGACCCACCACGCGCTTGTGCAGCTCCTCTTCCATGTGCAGCAGCTTCTCGCGCTCCGAGGCCAGCATCCGCGTTACGGGGATGCCTGTCCAGCGCGACACCACTTCGGCCACATCTTCGGCGTCGACCTCTTCTTTTATCATCGAGCCGTTGGCGGCCGTGAGCCGGTACTCTTCCTCGAAGGCTGCGATCTCCTTTTCGGCTTCCTGGATCTTGCCGTAGCGGATCTCGGCCACCCGGCCGTAGTCGCCCTCGCGTTCGGCCTGGCGGGCTTCGACGTCGAGGCGTTCGATCTTCTCCTTGTTGTCTTGGATCTTGCGCAGCAGGTCGCGCTGTCCCTGCCACTTGGCGCGCATCGCCGCATCGCGCGATTTCAGCTCCTCGATCTCTTGGGTCAGCTGTTCTACCCGGTCTTCGTCTTTTTCGCGGCGGATCGCTTCGCGTTCGATTTCCAGCTGGCGCACGCGGTGGTCGAGGGTGTCGATTTCCTCGGGCACGGAGTTCATTTCCAGACGCAGGCGCGAAGCCGCTTCGTCCACCAGGTCGATCGCCTTGTCGGGCAGGTGGCGCGAGGTGATGTAGCGTGTCGAGAGGTCGACGGCCGCCACGATCGCTTCGTCCTTGATGCGCACCTGATGGTGGTTTTCGTAGCGTTCTTTCAGTCCGCGCAGGATCGATATGGCGTCTTCGCGCGTCGGCTCGTCGACCATCACTTTCTGGAAGCGGCGTTCGAGCGCCTTGTCTTGCTCGAAATATTTCTGGAATTCGTCCAGCGTCGTGGCGCCTATGGTGCGCAGTTCGCCGCGCGCCAGGGCCGGTTTGAGGATGTTGGCCGCATCCATCGCCCCCGACGACTTGCCGGCGCCGACCAACGTGTGGATTTCGTCGATGAAGAGCAGGATTTCGCCCTCGCTCGCCACCACTTCCTGCACCACGGCTTTCAACCGCTCCTCGAATTCGCCTTGGTATTTCGCGCCGGCGATCAGCGCGCCCATGTCGAGCGAGTAGATCGCCTTGTTTTTCAGGTTCTCCGGTACGTCGCCGTCGATGATGCGGCGTGCGATGCCTTCGGCGATGGCCGTTTTGCCCACGCCCGCCTCGCCCACAAGAATGGGGTTGTTCTTCGTGCGGCGCGAGAGGATTTGCAGCACGCGGCGGATCTCCTCGTCGCGCCCGATCACGGGGTCGAGCTTGCCGCTCCGGGCTTGCTCGTTGAGGTTGACGGCATACTTGCCCAGCGCGTCGAACTGCTGTTCCGACGTGGGGCTGTCGACCGTGGCGCCCTTGCGGAAAGTGCGGATCGCTTCGACGAGTTCCTTTTCCGTGGCGCCGTGGCGCTTGAGCAGTTCCGAGGCCGCGCCGCGCTCGGCCACCAGGCCCAGCAGCAGGTGCTCGACCGACGCATATTTGTCGCCGAAGTTCTTGGTGAAGTCGACGGCTTTCTGAATCACGCGCGAGCAATCCTGCGAGAAGAATTGTTCGCCGCCGCCCTCCACGCGGGGCAGTTTGTCGAGCGCCTGCCCGCACTCCTGCCGTACGCCGCGGACGTTGACGCCGACGCGCCCGAGGAGAAATGCCGCCAGCGAATCGTCCTCGCGCACGAGTACCGACAACAGATGCAACGGCTCGACAGCCTGCTGTCCCCGTTCCCGCGCCAGGGAGAGCGCCGCTTGCAGCGCCTCCTGCGCCTTGATGGTCAAAGTGTTGATATTCATGGATTCTGTGGATTTTGTTTGCTGTTTCTTGCCTTTCAAGAGCAAAAGACCTGCCACTCCGCGCATTCCGGACATCGTGTCAGTAGTTGGCACGTCCGGCCGACAATCCGGCATGCCGGACTGCCAATTTGCGGCATCGGGCGGACAGAATAGCAGACCGGACGAGTGCCGGGATTTCTACCTGCGGCCTTGCGGAGCGATATTTTTAATTCTTAATTTTTTAATTCTTATTTTAATTCTTATTTTTGCACTATTATGAGCGAATTCATCGTCAGCGCACGCAAATATCGTCCTGCGACCTTTGCATCGGTCGTGGGGCAGAAGCATATTACTTCCACGCTGAAAAACGCCATCGAGCGAGGACAGCTGGCCCATGCCTACCTCTTCTGCGGCCCTCGCGGCGTGGGCAAGACCACTTGCGCCCGCATCTTCGCCAAGGCGATCAACTGCCTCTCGCCCAACGGGGCCGAGGCTTGCAACGAGTGCGAGTCGTGCCGGTCGTTCAACGAGGGACGGTCGCTCAACATCCACGAGTTGGACGCCGCGTCGAACAACTCCGTCGAGGATATCCGCACCCTGATCGAGCAGGTGCGCATCATCCCGCAGGTGGGTCGTTACTCGGTCTTCATCATCGACGAGGTGCACATGCTCTCGGCTGCGGCTTTCAATGCTTTTCTCAAGACACTGGAGGAGCCGCCCGCCCATGCGGTCTTCATCCTCGCCACGACCGAGAAGCACAAGATCATTCCGACGATTCTGTCGCGCTGCCAGATCTACGACTTCAACCGCATCCGTGTCGAGGATTCGGTCGAGTACCTTAAGTATATCGCTTCCCAGGAGGGTGTCGCAGCCGACGAGGAGTCGCTGAACCTCATCGCGCAAAAGGCCGACGGCGGCATGCGCGACGCGCTCTCCATGTTCGACAAGGCCGTGTCGTTCTGCGGCACGACGCTCGACTACCGCAACGTGGCCCGTACGCTCAACGTCCTCGACTACGACACTTATTTCGGCGTTACCGACCTTTTGCTCGCCGGCGATTACGTGCAGGCGCTCGTCGCTTTCGACGAGGTGCTCGCCAAAGGCTTTTCGGGTCAGACTTTCATGGCCGGCCTGAACCGCCACATGCGCGATCTGCTGATGGCCAAACGGCCCGAGACGCTGCGACTGATCGAAATGACGGGCACGCTGCTCGAACGATACCGGACGCAGGCGGGCGCCTGCGAGGTCGGTTTTCTGTTCGGGGCGATCGCCTGCCTGACGGAACTCGACGGTAAAATAAGGCAGTCATCCAATCAGCGACTGCTGGTCGAACTGGGCCTGATGAAAATCGCCGGGCTCGGTCAAAAAAAAAATGACACCCTGACATCTTCCGAGGAGTATCCGCTCCCCGAATTGCCGACGGCTCCCCGGCCGGCCGCATCCCGACCTGTCGTTGCGCCCGTTGCTGCCGCTCCTGCGGCGACTCCGGCACCTGCACCGGTTCCGGCCGTGCAGCCGGCATCCGCTCCTGCGGTAGAGACTCCTGCTCCGCAAGTTCCGGTTCCCGTGGCAGAGAGCCCGAAAGCTCCGCAACCGGTGCCGAAAGGAGTGGAAACTTCCGAGTCTGTAGCTCCGGCTCCGAAAACCGTGGAGACCCCCGAACCTGCTGCTCCGGCGTCGGAAGCGTCGAAAGCAGTGCAAGCTCCGCAGCCGGCAAAATCGGCGGCCGAGCCTCGTTCTTCGCGCAAGCCTTTGATCTCGGGTGCTTCGCTGGCCGATCTGTTGGCCTCGCCCGGGCAGGCTGCGGAGCCTGAGTCCGAACCGGTCGTTGCGGCGCCGACTTCCGACATGGAGATCGTTTCGTGCGCCGAAAAGCTGGAGAGCGCCCGCGGGCGGATTCTGGAGCTCATCAAGTCGCGGCGGCCGCGCTTCGTTCCGGCGTTCGAGCGGATGAAGTTCCGCAACAATGTCATCTCGGTGAGCGTTCCGACAACGGAGTTGCACGACGAGATCGTACGTAACCGAACGGCCATGTTGATCCGGATCGCCGAGTTGGCGGGTGTCATGTGCCCCCTCCGGCTGGAGATAACGGTCAACGAGTCGATCCGGGCTTCGCGGCCGATCAAGCCGGAGGACAGGATGAAGTTCCTCACGGAGAAGAATCCCATGTTGACGGAGCTCCGCAAGGCTCTGGATCTGGAAATGGAATAGAATGCAAAAAAGAGAAATATGGCAAAGAATTTTATCGAAGAACTCGAATGGCGCGGCATGATCCATACGATCATGCCCGGCGCCGAAGAACAGCTCAAGAAGGAGATGACGACGGCTTACCTGGGTATCGACCCCACGGCCGACTCGTTGCATATCGGCCACCTGGTCGGCGTGATGATCCTCAAGCACTTCCAGTTGTGCGGCCACCGTCCGCTGGCGCTCGTCGGCGGAGCCACCGGCATGATCGGCGATCCCTCGGGCAAGTCGCAGGAGCGCAATCTGCTCGACGAAGCGACGTTGCGGCATAATCAGGAGGCGATCAAGCGGCAGCTGGCCAAGCTCCTCGATTTCGAGTCCGACGCACCCAACGCCGCCGTCATGGTCAACAACTACGATTGGATGAAGGAGTTTTCGTTCCTCGACTTCATTCGCGACATCGGCAAGTGCATCACCGTCAATTATATGATGGCCAAGGATTCGGTCAAGAAGCGCTTCAGCGGCGAGGGCGACGGCATGTCGTTCACCGAGTTCACCTACCAGCTCGTGCAGGGTTACGACTTCCTGCACCTCTACCAGACGATGAATTGCAAGATCCAGCTGGGCGGCGCCGACCAGTGGGGCAACATCACCACCGGTACCGAGTTGATCCGTCGCAAGCTGGGCCCCGAGGCCGAGGCGTTCGCCATCACGTGCCCCTTGATTACCAAGGCCGACGGTACCAAGTTCGGCAAGACCGAGAGCGGCAACGTCTGGCTCGATCCGCGTTATACGTCGCCCTATAAGTTCTACCAATTCTGGTTGAACGTCAGCGACGAGGATGCCAAGCGTTACATCAGGATCTTCACATTCCTCGACCGCGAAACCATCGAGGAGCTCGTCGCCGAACACGAGACCGCTCCCCATCTGCGCGTGTTGCAGAAGCGCCTGGCGCAGGAGATCACCACCATGATCCATTCCCGCGAGGAGTACGAAAAGGCGGTCGAGGCGTCGACGATCCTCTTCGGCGGGGCTACTTCCGAGGCGCTCCACAAGCTCGACGAAGCGACTCTTTTGCAGGTCTTCGAGGGCGTGCCGCAGTTCCGCATCGCTCGTGCCGACCTGGGGCTGCCGTTCGTCGATCTGGCGGCCGAGAGGACGCAGGTCTTCCCCTCCAAAGGCGAGTGCCGCAAGATGGTGCAGGGCGGCGGCGTGTCGCTCAACAAGGAGAAGGTCGCCGATCCGATGCGGCCCGTTACCGACGCCGATCTGATCGCCGGCAAATACCTGCTCGTGCAGCGCGGCAAGAAGAATTACTATCTCATCATCGTCGAATAATGAAGTATCGCATCGCGCTGGAGCGCATGGAGTTCCACGCGTTCCACGGCTGCTACGAGCTGGAGCGCACGGTGGGCAACCGCTTTACGGTCGATTTGGTCATCACGACCGAGTTGGGCGACGTGGCTGCCGAGGATCGCGTCGAAAAGGCGGTCAACTACCTCACGGTCTACGAGATCGTCCGTAGGCAGATGGCCATCACGCAGCATACCGTCGAGCGCGTGGCCATGAACATCATCGATGCGCTCTACGTCGCTTTTCCGCAGATCGAACACCTCGTCTGCACGGTCTCGAAGCTCGCTCCGCCGCTCGGCGGCAAGCTCGACCGCGTGAGCGTTACGTTGGAGCAATAAAAAAGCTGTCTGCATTGCGCAGACAGCTTTTTTTATGCCTTCTGTCCGGGTCGGCTCCAGCCCCCTCCGGACATGCAAGGTCTTTAGGCTTTGCCGGCCGATCCGAGGACGTTCTCGCACTTGTGCTTGTAGAGCTTCTTCAGTTCGTCGCGGGCCGGGCCCAGGTATTTGCGGGGATCGAACTCGGCGGGCTGCTCCGTCAGTACGGTGCGTACGGCGGCGGTCATGGCCAGACGGCCGTCCGAGTCGATGTTGATCTTGCAGACGGCGCTCTTGGAGGCCTCGCGCAGCTGATCTTCGGGGATGCCGACAGCATCTTTCAGCGCACCTCCGTGCGTGTTGATGATCTTCACGTACTCCTGGGGTACCGACGACGAGCCGTGCAGGACGATGGGGAAGCCCGGGATGCGCTTTTCGATCTCCTTGAGGATGTCGAAACGCAAGGGGGGCGGAACCAGAACGCCGTCAGCGTTGCGCGTGCACTGTTCGGGCTTGAACTTGTTGGCGCCGTGCGACGTGCCGATCGAGATGGCCAGCGAGTCTACGCCGGTCTTCTTCACGAAGTCTTCCACGTCGGCGGGGTCGGTGTAGTGCGAGTGTTCCGAGGCCACTTCGTCCTCTACGCCGGCCAATACGCCCAGCTCGCCCTCGACCGTTACGTCGTGCTGGTGAGCGTATTCCACCACTTTCTTCGTCAGCGCCACGTTCTCATCATAGGGCAGCGCCGAGCCGTCGATCATCACCGACGAGAAACCCATGTCGATGCAGTCCTTGCACAGTTCGAACGAGTTGCCGTGGTCGAGGTGCAGGACGATGGGAATGTTCTTGCCCAGTTCTTTGGCATATTCCACGGCACCCTGGGCCATGTAGCGCAGCAGCGTCTGGTTGGCGTACTTGCGTGCGCCTGCCGACACCTGCAGAATCACGGGCGACGAAGTCTCGACGCAAGCCTGGATGATGGCCTGCATCTGCTCCATGTTGTTGAAGTTGAAAGCCGGAATGGCGTAACCGCCTTCGATGGCTTTGGCGAACATCTCGCGGGTGTTCACCAGACCCAGTTCCTTGTAAGATACCATAATGTTATTGTTTAGCAGTGAATTGTTCTCAAAAACCGCACAAATTTAATTAAATAATTTGAATAAAGTTCTTTTTTCGCGGGCTTTTGTGAAAAATATAACAGTTCATCCCGTTGCTCCGTCCGGAGGGGCTCTATTCGGTGGCTACGGCGTCGATTTCGACCAGCGCGCCCATCGGCAGGGCAGCGACTTCGAAGCAGATGCGGGCCGGCATCTCCGAGGTGAAATACTCGGCATAGACGGCGTTCATGGCCGCGAAGTCCGAGATATGTTGCAGCAGCACCGTGGTCTTCACCACGTTTTCGAAGCCGTAGCCGGCTTCGGAAAGAATGTGTCCCAGGTTGGTCAGCGATTGCCGGGTCTGGGCTTCGATGCCTTCGGCCATCTTGCCCGTGGCGCCGTCGATGGGCAGTTGTCCCGAAATGTAGAGCGTGCCGCCGGTTTCCACGGCCTGCGAATAGGGCCCCACGGCTTTGGGTGCCAGAGGCGAGGCGATGATCTTTTTCATAGTCGGATAGTGTTCGTTATCGATTCTCCAAGCAAAGATAGGAAAATTGCCTTATATTTGCAGCCGGATAACCGTTACCGACATGAAAAACATCGTTCGAATTCTCGCTTTGTTCTTCGCGGCGGCCGCCATGACGGCTTGCTGCCATTGCCGTGCTTACCAGAAAAAGACCCGCCGGCCGCTCACCGGTACGACGTGGCAGCTGATCCAGCTCGACGGCCGGAGCGTGCAGCCGCAGGAGGGGCGGTTTTCGTTGACGCTTTCGGCCGATGACGGACGCTTCACGGGCGTCGGTTCCTGCAATCGCTTGATGGGCAGTTTCGAAACCGCTGCGTCGCGGGCGTTGAAGTTCGGACGGGTCGGCTCGACCCGCATGGGGTGCCCCGATCCCGAGTTGGAGTGGCAGTTCGTCCGGGCGCTCGAAGCGACTACCCATTACGACATGGACGGGCCGATGTTGCTGTTGCTCTCGGACGGCGAGCTGCGGGCCGTTTTCCAGGCCGTCGCCGAGTAAGTGCCGCACATGTCATTATAAAAGCCGTCTCCCCGAAAGGAGACGGCTTTTTCGTGTGCTTTCCGCACGTTTATTTCAGATGCGGGTTGATCTTGTGCCACTCCTCGACGGGCGGGATGATCCCCATCGAGATCACTTCGTCGCGGAGCTTGCACAGGTGTTTGTAGCTTTCCGTGAGCGCGGCGTGCTCCTCGGGCGTGCCCTGCACGTTCTTGTAGGTTACGCCGTCGCGGCCGATCGAGCTCTCCATCGCCATGAGGATGTGCTGGAATTCGTCGTTGTGTACGTAGACGCCGGCAGGGTAGGTGAAGGCCTTGCCGCCCATCGCCGCTGCGATCATGCAGATCGAGAGGTAGGCCGGGCTCTGGAACGACGAGCGGCCGCGCAGGTCGATGATGTGCTTGCCGCCCTGGATCACGCGCTGCTGCAGTTCATGCCAGTCGTTTTCGGGCATCTCCTTGCCGATCAGCTCCGACAATTTGCGTCCGGCCACGAGCGTCGTCGACGCGAAGACGGCCATCTGCTCGCCATGGCCGCCGTAGGTGCGGCAGTTGCGGATTTCGTCGGGCGAGATCTTGAAGTATTTGGCCAGTTCCGAGCGCAGACGCGTCGAGTCGAGGGCCGCGAGGGTCGAAACCTGCGACGGGTGGAGTCCGCCGTGGATCAGTGCGACCAGACCCGTGATGTCGGCCGGGTTGAAAATGATGACCACGTGTTTGACATCGGGGCAGTAGGTGCGGATGTCCTTGCCCAGCTGGGCGGCGATCTCGGCATTGCCTTTCAGCAGGTCTTCGCGCGTCATGCCGGCTTTGCGGGCGGCGCCGCCCGACGAAACCACGTAGGAGGCGCCGGTCAGCGCATCCCCGATGTCGGACGTCCACGTGAGGTTCACCCCTTCGAATGCGCAGTGGCGCAGCTCCTCGACCACGCCTTCCAGCGCCGGAGCGAAGGGGTCGTAGAGACAGATGTTGGGGGTCAGGTGCATCATCATGGCCGTCTGGGCCATGTTGGAGCCGATCATGCCGGCTGCGCCGACGATCGTCAGCTTTTCGTTGGTAACAAATTCCATGATTCTATCTATTGTTGTTGAATATATCTCGTCATTCTACTTCCCGACGGTTCATCAGCGCATGCGTGATGGTCAGTTCGTCCACATACTCCAGTTCGTCGCCGAAGCCGATTCCTCGGGCGATCGACGTGATCTTCACTCCCGGGTATTGGCGCAGGCGGTTCATCAGATAGAAGAGCGTCGTTTCGCCTTCGACCGAGGTCGAGATCGCCAGAATCACTTCCCGGATCCCGCCTTGTGCCAGGCGGTCGCACAACAGGTCGATCTTCAGGTCGGAGGGTGCGATTCCCTGCATCGGCGAGATCACGCCGCCCAGCACATGATACAGCCCCTTGTATTGGTGCGTGTTTTCGATCGACAGCACATCCGCTACCTGCTCCACCACGCAGATCGTCGTGTGGTCGCGTTCGCGGTCGGCGCAGATCGGGCAGACTTCCTCGTCGGAGAGGTTGTTGCAGTGCGCGCAGTGTTTGATCTGATTGCGGAAACGGTCGATGCTGCGGGTCATCTCGGCCACCGAGTCGGGCTCCATGCGCAGGATGTGCATGGCCAGACGCAGTGCCGTGCGGCGGCCTATGCCGGGCAGTTTCGACAGTTCGCCGACCGTATCCTGTAGAAGTTTCGACATCAGATCGTCTCGATTTTATAGCTTTCCAGCCAGCCTTTCTTGCCGTCGTCCAATACGATTTCGCTCCATTCGGCAAGGCGGTCGGCGATCCGCACCACCGTGCCTTCATGCAGGACGAAGAGGTCTGTGGCCGACTTGTCGGGCGAACTTTTCACGGCGACCGATGCCGGCATCACCACGGCACGCGTATCGTCGAGCATTTCGCGGCGTTCGGCTGCCGCGAACCACGTGGTGCAGGCGAAGAGCAGTGTCGTTGCGAGCGTTCCGTAGAATCCTGTCTTTCGCAGCGACAGCCGCCGGGCCAGCAGGAATACCAGAATCAGCGTCAGGGCGCATGCCAGAAAGACAAGCGACAGCACAGTCCAGGCCGTGCAGTTCATCGTCTGCCGGATGCCGCGCATCCAGACGGTCAGGAAGAATTCTGGGATCCGTTCGATGTTGTCTTTCGTGCGGGCTTCCGCGACGCTCAGGTTGTGGCGGATGTCGTCGTTGCCGGGTGCCAGCCGGAGCGCGCGCCGATAGTAGAGGATCGCTTCCGGGAGGCGTTCCAGCTTGAAGCAGGCGTTGGCCAGATTGTAGTAGAGTTTCACGGAGACCATCCCTTGCGCCAGCAGCCGTTCGTAGGCTTCGGCCGCTTCGCGGAAGTCGCCGTTGATGTAGGCCGTGTTGGCTTGATCCCACAACCGGTCGGGTGTCGGTGCGTCGGCGGAGCTCGCCGGCACTGTCGTCTCCGCTCCGGCGGGTTCGGCTGCCGGGATCTCTTCCTGCGCCGACAGGGCGCCGCAGCCCAGCAGGGCGAACAGAACTATGATGAGTCGTTTCATAGACATCCTATCGTTTTATTGTCGATTCGATGCGCGACACCAGATCGACTCCGGCGTCGTAGACGTCGTTCATGCGGGTCGATGCGGCGGGCGCGTACTGCGCTTCGTCGCACTGGGCGATGATGGCCGTGAAGCGTTGCGATTCTTCGGTCGGAACGCCTCGCCGGTGCAGCTCCTCGCGGACGTTCTCTTTGGTCAGATTGGCCACGGGGATGTTGAACTTGTCGCTGACATAGCCCCACAGGGCCCGCAGCATCTCTTCGTAGAATGCGTGGCGGTCTTCTTGTTCCATGAACTTGCGGGCTGCGCGGAAGCGTTGCACGGCCACCTTGTTGGCTCTCCGGCCACGGACGAGCGCCACGTTCTGCGATTCGCGGATGCGTTTGCGCAGGGCTGCATAGAGCGCTCCGAACAGAATCAGGATTCCGCTCAGCAAAAGCCAGTACGGGCCGCTGAAAAGGAACGGTTGCCGGTGCGGCCGCAGCTGGGCGCTTCCCAACTTGATGAAACGGATGTCTTGTCCCAGCAGGCGGACTTCTTCTTTCGACATGCCGCGTCCCTGCATGACGACCGTTTCGCCGCCGGCTTTGGCGTCTGGCGTGATCTCAAGTTGCAGCGGTTTCGAGCGCAGGGTCTTGTACTCCATGCGCGAGGGGTCGAAGTAGGAGAACTCGACCGGTTCGATGTCGTAGTCGCCTTCGGCCCGTGCGATGAAGGGGTATTCGAACTGCCGGTAGCCGGAGATTCCGGAGGCCGAGGTGTTGATCGACTCGGTCGTCTTGACGTTGTATTGTTCGAACGATCCGGGCAAGGCCAGTTTGGGTGCCTGCACGAACGTCAGGTTGCCCGTGCCGGAGATCCGCACCGTATAGGTCGCGGCCGAGTTGGCGGCCAGCCGTTCGGCGGGCAGCGTGGTCTGCATGTCGAAGCGGCCTACGGCGCCGTTGAATCCGGCGGGTGCTCCGGCGGGCAGCGGCTTGACCGTGATGTTGATGCGTTGGCTCTGTACCTTGCGGGGTACGTTGTAATTTTCATGCCCGCCGCCGAAGAAGGGGTCGATGTTGCGCTGGCTCTGCACGACGACCTGAGCCACGGCGGTCAGCTCCGCCGGGTCGATCGTAAGGGTTCCCGCCTGCTGAGGATAGAGCAGGAATTCGCGGGCGACCATCGTTTCGTAGACTTTGCCGTTGTAGGTTTCGCGTTGGCGCCGTACGTTGTCGGTGTTGAGTTCCTGCGCCCAGAATCCGTTGAACGAGGGGAACTTCACATCTTGGTATCCGGCTACGTTGACCCGTTCGTAGAGCTTGAAGGTTACTCGCAGAGGTTCACCCTTGAATACGGAAGTTCGCGATACCACGGCCCGTAGCAGGATGTCGTCTTTGGCGATCTGTCCCTGGGCGGCGCTTTCCGCACTCTGTTGCTGCTGGGCGCCGGCTGCGCCGCGCTGATTTCCGGACGGCGCCGCGGCGTCGGAAGTCTCGGCGACGATCTCGATCGGGAGCGGCTTGGTGCGGTAGACCGTGCCGTCCACGGCGATCTCGGCCGGACCTACGGTAACGTTGCCGGCTTCCTGCGCCAGCAGTACATAAGTGATCGTGTAGTTGACGCTTCGGGTCATGGAGCCGTTGACGATGCGGATCGACGATCCTTTCGACACGGCCGGGCCGGCCAGCACGTCGAATCCCTCGAACGACGGCGCGACGAACGAGTCGTCGTCGGGGCTGGCGTTGAGCGCGAACTCCACGCGGAACGCTTCGCCGGCGGCCACCATCAGCGGCGAGGAGACCTCGAACGAGATCTTTTCGGCCGCGGCGGCCGGCAGCCATACGACTGCGGCGAGGAGTGCCCATACGATTTTCGCAATAAAACCTTTCATCGGTCGAACAACGTGGTTTTTTGCCCGTTAGTATTTCTTGCGGTGCTTTTTTCAGTGTTTGAAGTCTGCGAAGAAGTCGTTGCCCTTGTCATCGACAATGATGAACGCAGGGAAATTCTCTACGTAGATCTTCCGTACGGCTTCCATGCCCAGTTCGGGGAAGTCGACGACCTCTACCGACTTGATCGAGTTCCGGGCCAGAATCGCGGCCGGGCCGCCGATCGATCCCAGGTAGAACCCTCCGTTGGCCTTGCAGGCGTCGGTTACTTCCTGCGAGCGGTTGCCTTTGGCTACCATGACCATCGAGCCGCCGTGTTTCTGGAAGAGGTCGACATAGGGATCCATGCGGCCGGCCGTCGTGGGGCCGAACGATCCCGACGCCATGCCTTCCGGCGTCTTGGCCGGGCCAGCATAGTAGACCGGATGTTTCTTGAAGTACTCCGGCATGGGTTTTCCTTCGTCGAGCATCTGCTTGATGCGGGCGTGGGCGATGTCGCGGGCGACGATCAGCGTGCCCTTGAGGTTCAGGCGCGTCTTGATCGGGTATTTCGTCAGGATCTCGCGCACCTTGTCCATGCCTTCGTCCAGGTCGATCTCCACTGCGGGCGACATGGCCGGAGCCTCCTTGGGCAGGAACCGTGCCGGATTCTTCTCCAGTTCTTCCAGGAAGATGCCTTCGGGCGTGATCTTGGCCTTGATGTTGCGGTCGGCCGAGCAGCTCACGCCGATGGCCACGGGGCACGAAGCGGCATGGCGCGGCGCGCGGATGACGCGTACGTCATGCACAAGATATTTGCCGCCGAACTGGGCGCCGACGCCCGATTGCTGGCAGATTTTCAGTACTTTTTCTTCCCATTCGAGGTCGCGGAAGCAGCGGCCGCCTTCGTTGCCCGACGTGGGCAGTTCGTCCAGATAGCCGGCCGACGCTTTCTTGACCGTCGAGAGGCACATTTCGGCCGACGTGCCGCCGATGCAGAGCGCAAGGTGGTAAGGCGGGCAGGCCGAGGTGCCGAGGTCTTTGATATGTTCGGTGATGAACTTCGTCAGCGATGCTTCGTTCAGCAGCGCCTTGGTCTGTTGGTAAAGGAAGGTCTTGTTGGCCGAGCCGCCGCCTTTGGTGATGAAAAGGAATTCGTACTCCATGCCGGGCTTGCCGCCGTAGATGTCGATCTGGGCAGGCAGGTTGGTGCCGGAATTCTTCTCGTCGGTCATCGTAAAGGGCACGACCTGCGAATAGCGCAAATTGCGCTCCTTGTACGTTTCGTAGACGCCGCGGGCGATGCACTCGGCATCGTCGGCACCCGTGTAGACGTCTTCGCCCTTGTGGCCGATGCAGATCGCCGTGCCGGTGTCCTGGCACGTGGGCAGCTCGCCCTCGGCCGATACGCATTGGTTGAGCAGCATGGTGTAGGCCACGAACTTGTCGTTGTCGGTAGCCTCGGGATCGTCGAGGATGTTGCGCAGCTTCTGCAGATGGGCGGCGCGCAGGTAGAACGACACGTCGCTGTAAGCCGCCTTGGAGAGCAGCTCCAGGCCGGCGGGATCGACCTTCAGAATTTTGCGGCCGTCGCACTCGACGACCTTCACATGATCTTTCGTCAGCAGACGATACTGCGTTTTGTCTTCCGAGAGGGGAAACGGTTCCTGATAGATGAAATCGGCCATGATCGTTATTTTATTATTATAGTATTGTCGCACATGGATCTTCGATATGCCCCGGTACGGGTGTTGCAGGCGGATTTTCCGCAGTCGTTGTCTCCGGGTCGCGTATCTTCGGCACGCCAAAAGTACAAAAAACTCTCCGGATTGCATAATTATTTGTTATTTTATTAACACAGGGGTTTCGGCCTTTCGTCCGGCGGATGCCGGCACTTCGGCGGGCGAAGGGATCGGCTTCGGCTTGCGGCGTGTGTTTCAGCGGGTTTCGTGTTTTGTAGATAATTTGTGTATAATTCGGCCCGGCTTTATTGGTTTTTCTGCCCGGAATGCGCCATCTTTGCAGAACCGCTTGTTATGGCAAGAACAATCAAAACGGTATCTATCAATATGGCAAAAGTCTCCAATCCTCCGGCTCCGCAGAAAGTCGATTACAACGACGCGGTCGCCGAATCGAAAGTCTACTTCGACGGCGACGATCTGGCCGCTACGGTGTGGGTCAGCAAGTATGCCCTCAAGGATTCGTTCGGCAACATCTACGAGAAGTCGCCTCGTCAGATGCACGAGCGCATCGCTTCCGAGATCGCGCGCATCGAGGGGAAGTACCCCAACCCCATGTCGGCCGACGAGGTGTTCGCCTTGCTCGACCACTTCCGTTACGTCATTCCGCAGGGCGGCCCCATGACCGGTATCGGCAACAACTTCCAGGTGGCGTCGCTCTCCAACTGCTTCGTCATCGGACATAAGAATCCGGCCGACTCCTACGGCGGCATCTTCCGCATGGACGAGGAGCAGGTGCAGCTCATGAAGCGGCGCGGCGGCGTGGGCCACGACCTCTCGCATATCCGTCCCACGGGGAGTCCCGTGCTCAATTCGGCGCTCACGTCGACGGGCATCGTGCCTTTCATGGAGCGTTATTCCAACTCCACGCGCGAGGTCGCGCAGGACGGACGGCGCGGCGCCCTGATGCTCTCGCTCTCGATCAAGCATCCCGATGCCGAGCGCTTCATCGACGCGAAAGTCGACACCGGCAAGGTTACGGGCGCCAACGTCTCGATCAAGATCGACGACGAGTTCATGCGGGCCGCCATCGCCGGCAAGAAGTACCGCCAGCAGTTCCCCATCGCTTCCGATAAGCCCAGGTACGAGCAGCAGATCGATGCCCGGAAGTTGTGGGAGAAGATCATCCACAACGCCTGGAAGTCCGCCGAGCCCGGCGTCTTGTTCTGGGATACGATCATCCGCGAGAGCATCCCCGATTGCTATGCCGACGAGGGCTTCGTTACCGTCTCGACCAATCCTTGCGGCGAGATTCCCTTGTGTCCCTACGATTCGTGCCGGCTGTTGGCGCTCAACTTGTTGTCCTACGTCGACGATCCGTTCACCAAGCAGGCCAGGTTCAACTTCGCCAAGTTCAAGGAGCACGTGGCCAAGGCCATGCGCATGATGGACGACATCATCGACCTGGAGTTGGAGAAGGTCGAGTTGATTATCGAGAAGATCGCCGCCGACCCCGAGGACGAGGACGTGCGCCGCGTGGAGCTCGATTTGTGGAAGAAGATCCGCACCATGGCCCTCAAGGGACGCCGTACGGGTCTGGGTATCACGGCCGAGGGCGACATGCTCGCGGCGCTCGGACTGCGCTACGGCTCGGATGAGGCGATCGCTTTCGCCGTCGAGGTGCAGAAGACCCTCGCCGTCGAGGCTTACCGCGCTTCGGTCAAGATGGCCGGCGAGCGCGGTGCTTTCGCCGTCTACGATGCCGCCAAAGAGAAGAACAACCCCATGATCGCCCGCATCCGCGAGGCCGATCCCGAGCTCTACGCCGAAATGGTCGAGAAGGGACGCCGCAATATCGCCATGTTGACGATCGCCCCGACAGGTACTACGTCGCTCATGTCGCAGACCACCTCGGGCATCGAGCCTGTGTTCCGCACCGTCTACAAGCGGCGCCGCAAGATCAATCCTTCGGATCACGATACGCATGTCGACTTCGAGGACGAAACGGGCGAAAAGTTCCAGGAGTACAACGTCTACCACCATAACTTCGTCAAGTGGCTCGAAGCCAACGGTTACGACACCTCGCGGCTCGCTTCGATCTCCGACGAGGAGTTGCAGCGGTGGGTCGAGGCTTCGCCCTACCACAAGGCGACGGCCAACGACATCGACTGGGTGGCCAAGGTCAAGATGCAGGGTGCTATCCAGAAGTGGGTCGACCATTCGATCTCCGTTACGGTCAACTTGCCCAACAACGTCTCCGAGGAGCTCGTGGCCAACGTCTATCGCACCGCCTGGGAGTGCGGTTGCAAGGGCGTTACGGTCTATCGCGACGGTTGCCGCGAGGGCGTGTTGCTCGACAAGAGTTCCAAGTCCAAACGCAAGTGCGAGGAGCATCCCGGACAGGCGCCCAAGCGTCCCAAGTCGATCCCGGCCGACATCGTGCGGTTCAAGAACGGTTCGGAGGACTGGATCGCTTTCGTCGGTCTGCAGGATGGACGGCCTTACGAGGTCTTCACCGGCAAGATCGAGGAGGACGCCATGTACATCCCCCGCAAGATCACCAAAGGTTTCATCATCAAGGTGCGCGAGGAGGACGGTTCCAAACGCTACGACTTCCAGTATAAGGATCGCTACGGTTATACCAACACCATCGGCGGCATCTCGCGCCTCTTCGACGAGGAGTTCTGGAACTACGCCAAACTCATCTCGGGCGTCCTGCGCCACGGCATGCCGATCGAGAAAACCGTCTCGCTCATCGAGTCGTTGCATCTCGACAGCGAGTCGATCAACACCTGGAAAACGGGCGTCTGCCGCGCCATCAAGCGCTACATTGCCGACGGCACCAAGTCCAAAGGCAAGTGCCCTTCGTGCGGGCAGGAGAACATGGCTTACCAGAACGGTTGCCTGACCTGCATGTCCTGCGGTTATTCCAAGTGCGGTTGATGTTCCCGTGCAAAAGAATGCGCCCCTGCTGCAACGATCTGCAGCAGGGGCGTTTTTCGATGTTTTCGGTTTTCAGCGGATGATGACCGCATTCACGATCCGTACGCCCGAGCGGCGGTTGATCTCTTCGCCGAGCGCGTCGCGTTGGCAGAAGAGTTCGTGCCGCAGGACGCTCGATTGAATGCGGACGTGGAGGATGTGCCGTTCGAGCCGCAGCTCCGTCGTCTGGTCGGCCGCCCGGTCTCCGACGATAGCCCGCCACGTCTCCGGAAGTCTCCCTTCGGCAACTTTGGCCGCTACGTAGGGACGGCGGAAGAACTCTTCCAGCAGGTCGCCCATCAGCATGGTCTTC
>JAIDKM010000245.1 GCA_029051915.1 Alistipes sp.
CGCCTCGAAGTTCACTCGTTTGGCGATGTCTCCGCTGCTGGGCCTCAAGGAGTTCGGCACCGCCACCTTGACCGGCGGCGCCTACGACCTCTCCGCACGCCTCTCGTGCGCCTACGCCCTCACCGCGGCCGACGTCGATACTTATTACAAGGATCGCGAAACCGTTCTCTCCGGGTATTCCAAAAGCGCCCGGTGGGAAGAGTAGCCGCAACGCACAGTAAAGAGATACCCCCGGGCTTTCAATATGAAAACTCGGGGGTATCTCTTTACGTCTCAGTTCCGAATATAATGAGGCAGCTCCGCCGGCAGTTCCATCGAGTACTCCACCAGCCCGCGCACTGCGCCCGTTTCGCGCCATGCGGTTTGATAGATCAGCTTGCGCACTCCTTTCTTCTCGATCGTGTATACGTTGCGGCCTCCTTCCGCCAGCAGACGGCGGATGATCGACCGCGAGCGGTCGTTATGGCACGGCATCAGCGACTTGCCCCGCACATCTCCGTTCACTTCGCGCGACTTCCCGTTCTGATACACCACCGTTCCTTCCGCGTCGCATACCGTTATCGCACAGTCCAGTTCGTCCTCCCAGCGACCCTCCATCTCGTCCATCGGTCTATTGTTGAATCTTCACCAGTTGTTCCCGGTAGGCATTCAGAATCCGCGACTTCGAGATGAATCCAAGATAGCGGCCTTGTTTGTCTACCACCGGCAGCATCCACGTGTGTTTGTCTTCGAATTTGGGCAAAATACTCTGAATGGATTCATGTTCCAGAATCCGGTCGGGCGGCTGGATCATGTAGTCGGAAACCGGATGGCCGTACTTCTCGCGTTTGAACATGTCTTCGCGCAAATCGTCCAGCTGTACCACTCCCAGCAGACGTCCGAAGTCGTCGATCACCGGGAAGATGTTTCGGCGGGCCGTGGAGATGATGTGTACCAGATCGCCCAGCGTCATGCGTTGGCGGATGCGGATGAAGTCGGTCTCCATCAGGGATTCCAGTTTCAGAAAGACGAATACCGACTGATCCTTGTCATGGGTCAGCAGTTCGCCCCGCAGGCGCAGTTGCTTCGTATAGATCGAGTCGGGATCGAGCCAGTAGCCCACCGCAAAGGCAATGCAGGCCGTAATCATCAGCGGGATGAACAGCCCGTAGCCGTTCGACAACTCCGCGATCAGGAAAATCGACGTCAGCGGCGCATTCATCACGCCCGCCATCACGCCCGCCATGCCCACCAGCGTGAACGACACCAGCGAGACATGCAGGCCGAACAGCGCGTTGCACGTCAGGGCCAGCGCCGCTCCGGTGAAGGCACCCACGAAGAGCGACGGCGCAAAGGTTCCGCCCACGCCGCCGGCCGCATTGGTCGCCGACATGGCGATCACCTTGAAGAACATGATGGCCACCACAAAAAGAATCGCCATCCACTCTCTGTCGCGCAGGCCGTAGAAGAGCGAGTTGTCGAACAGTTCTTCGGGGCGTCCGTGCATCAGCGAGGTCATTCCTTCGTAACCTTCGCCATAGAGCGGCGGGAAGATGAAGATCAACACGCCCAGGACGATGCCGCCAGCCAGCCACTTCTTGTATTGTCTGTCCAGCCCCT
This sequence comes from Alistipes sp., assembly GCA_029051915.1. GTDB lineage: Bacteria > Bacteroidota > Bacteroidia > Bacteroidales > Rikenellaceae > Alistipes. The sequence goes on from JAIDKM010000245.1 coordinate 1,600, forward strand.
TGAAAAAGGTGCCTACCCGCGAATTCATCGACGTAAAGTACCACGACATCAGGCCGCAGCATACTCCCAGGATGATGAACAGCGGGATCTGCCATAGTTCGAAAGCGTCTTCGGGCCGGAGCGTAACCGCAAGAATGGGATCGAAGTCGCGCAGCATGAAGGCGACCGTCGTCGCCGTGATCGAGGCGATCAGCAGCGGGATGACCGACCCCGCCGTAATGTCGAGCATCAGAATCTCCAGTACGAAGACGATTCCCGTGATCGGGGCCTTGAATATCGCCGCCACGGCGGCTCCCGCTCCGCAGCAGAGCAGCAGCGTCGTATGTTTGTAGTTCAGCCGGAATAGTTTGCCTACGTTCGAACCGATCGCGGCTCCCGTCAGGACGATCGGCGCCTCGGGGCCCACCGATCCGCCGAATCCGATCGTCGTGGCTCCGCCTACGAGCGACGTCCAGCAGTTGTGGCGGGCTATGCGCGAACTCTTGCGCGACATCGCCTGCAGGACACGCGTTACTCCTTCGGAGATGTTGTCGCGAACAATGTATTTCACAAAGAGCGTCGCCAGGATGATGCCCACCGCAGGATAGATCAGGAAAAGCAGGTGGGCGCTGTCTATCGGAAACCAGCGCGTCAGCCCGCCCTTGATCGCATAGAGCAGCATTTCGAAAAGATAGGTCGCCACTCCGGCCAGCACACCGACCAGCACCGCCAGCACCATCAGGATCTGACGCGTCGACAGCCTCCGGGTCAGCCGGAGGAAGTAGGTGTAAATCCGTTCGGTGCGCAAACGCATCATCTGTCGTTCATTCGTTCCGCGTAGGCTTTCGCTTGCGAGGCGATCAGTTCCTTGTCTTCAAAATAGTTTATCTTCATCGCCTTGCGCACATCTTCGAGTGTCTCGGCTGCTGCTTCGCGGGCTCGGCGCGAGCCCTCTTCCAGCATCGCGTATACTTCTTCGATGCGGCTTTCATAATGGCGGCGGCGTTCACGGATCGGATCGAGCACTTCGTTCAGCACGGCGATCAGCAGTTTCTTGACTTTCACGTCGCCCAGACCGCCCCGGCGGTAGTGCGCCTTCAGATCGTCGAGCGCCGCGTATTCGGGCAGGTATTTTCCAAGGTGTTCCGGGCGGCAGAAGGCATCCAGATAGGTAAACACCGTGTTGACTTCGACCTTGCCCGGATCTTCGACACGCAG
>JAIDKM010000246.1 GCA_029051915.1 Alistipes sp.
GCCGGCTCCTGCACAGACCTCCGTGCCGAAACCTGCTCCGAAACCCGTTCCGGCCCCGGCTCCCGAGCCTGCGCCGCCTCCGCGGCCTCTTGTCATCCCGACGTCTCGGCCGGCTCCGCCGAAAGAGCCCGTTGCCGCTCCGGCGCCTGAGCCGATCCTTCGAAACGAACCTGCCGCAGTGCCGGCATCCGCTCCGGCAGAGCCTGCCAGAGTAAAGGAGATAAAAACCGAGGAGGCTCCGCTCGCCTCGGTGAATCCGCCAGCCGAGGAGACGCCGACACTTTTTGGCCCCGACGACGATGCGGCGATGCGCCATCGTCATAAGCAGCGCGTAATCATGTCGCTTTACGATCCGGCTCCGGTTGAAGCGCCGAAACCCGCTGCGGAGCGTCTGTCGAAAGAACCGGCCGCAGCGGGCATACCGAACGTTCCGGAGCCCCGCACCGCCGAGCCGGCCGAGCCGGAGTCGCCGGTCGATCCCGAGTCCGAGATCGTGTTGCTCGATGCGCTGACCGAGGAACCGGTGGCCGCAGCTGCGCAGGCTGCCGACTCCGAAACCCATGTGTTGGGCGAGGTCATCAACCAGGACGTGCATACGTTGGCCGAGACGATCGCCGCACCTCATGCTTCCGTCCGGTTGGCTGCTCCGATCGCCGATCTCCGCCAGGCGATCGGCATCAACGACAAGTTTCTGATGATCCGCGACCTGTTCGGCGGCGACAGCAGCCTGTTCGATTCGACCGTCGCGGCGCTCAATGCCCAGGAGAGCCTCGACGACTGCATGATCTACATCGCCGAGCACTTCGCGTGGAACCCCGAGTCCGAAAGTGCGAAGCTGGTGATGGAGCTGCTCGAACGTAAATTCGCATAGTGCATGGCCCGTCTCTATATCGTTCCCACCCCGATCGGCAATCTGGACGACATTACGTTGCGGGCCGTCGGCGTGCTGCGGGATGTGGATTTCATCCTGGCCGAGGATACGCGTACCACGTCGTTTCTGTTGCGCCACCTCGGCATCGAAAAAAAGCTCCACTCGCATCATAAGTTCAACGAACATGCCACCGTGCAGCTGGTCGCCGACGCCATCGCTGCCGGACGCAATGCCGCGCTGGTCTCCGATGCCGGTACGCCCGGTATCTCCGATCCGGGTTTTCTGCTCGTGCGTACCTGTGTCGAGCAGGGGATCGAGGTCGAGACGCTGCCCGGGGCTACGGCCGCCGTTCCGGCGCTGGTGCAGAGCGGATTTCCGTGCGACCGATTCTGTTTCGAGGGTTTTCTGCCTCAGAAGAAAGGGCGCCTCAAACATCTGCAGGCCCTTGCCGACGAAGAGCGGACGATGATCTTCTACGAGTCGCCTTATCGCGTCGTCAAGTGTCTGGAGCAGTTCGCCGAGGTT
>JAIDKM010000247.1 GCA_029051915.1 Alistipes sp.
GGCATGAAACGCGTCTGCAGCCACGACAACGATTCCCAATGGGGTTTCGAGCCGTCGGGGAAGACGAATTCGCCGAACAGCGATTCGAAATAGTAACGGTCGTAGTAGGCGACGTTCCAAAAGACGGCCTGGAAGTTGCGGGCGCCGGTAGGCTGGTTGATCGAGTAGACGATCTGTTCGAAGCAGTCGGTGATGATCTTGTCGACGGTGCGTTGCTTGCTGGAGAGGTCGACCACTTTGTCGGCATGCAGGTAATAGTCGGGGCCGTACTCCTGCTCGACGAAGTAGTTCATGTACATGAGGAACTCCGGCGTGGCGCAGGCGCCCGAGAGCATCGACGAAACGATGAAGACCATGTTGACGAAGCCGCCGCAGAACGACTTGAGGTTGGTCGGCCGCGTGGAGTTGCCGCCGATGGAGAGCGTCCCGCCGAGCAGCCACGGGTACATGGTGATCGAGGCGCAGTAGTTGGCCATCGACGTTTCGTCGTTCTTGTAGATGAAATGGTTGGTCAGCAGATGCAGATACTTGTCCGACAATTCCTTGCCGTACATCTCCTTGATGCGGTCGGTCAGCAGACGCCGGTTCAGACGGATGAAGTTCTGCTTCGGAAGTTCGCCGATGAGCGTGGCGATGTTCTTGTTCTCGACATTGGCGTTGGCATCGTATTTCGAGCCCGTGGCAGGATTCGACGCGTCGCAGTAGGAGGTCAGGAAGTCGAGTTTCTCGCGCGTCTCGCGATCTTCGGAGTGCTTCTGCCGGTAGAGGATGTAGCTCTTGGCCACGGCGAAGTAACGCTCGGCCATCAGGGCCACCTCGACCTGATTCTGAATCTCCTCGACCGACATGCCGTCCGAGACGCGCACACGGCTGAGCACCGACGTGAGGTCGTCGTCCGTGGCATAGCCGCCCACGGCCAGAAAGGCCTTGCTGACGGCGCGCTTGATCTTTTCGACGGAGAACGCCTCGCGTTTCCCGTCGCGCTTGATGATGGTAAGTTCCGAAATGCCCATATGCTTCTAATACAATTTACAATCGTTCCTTGTTATTGGCCGCTTTTTGTGCCGGCAAAAAGCGGCGTAAAAACCGACGCTCGCAGCGAGAGCAGAGGCCGCTTGCGGACTATGCCTCGCAAGGAGGAGGAAAACAAGCGAAGCGCAGTTAACCTCTCCTTCCGTCTGTCTCCGCCTGCTGCGGAACGGCTCCGACAGCGGCGCGGAATATTCTTATCTCTTATTTTGAAACAAGAATATCGCCTCTAAAAAAATTGTAATAAATTCTTCGACCGTCTCCTATGACCCCGAAAAGATCGGTCGGTTCCGGCAAGGCAGGTCTTCTGACTCGCTCCCTCTGCACGCCTTCCCGCCCCGGAAAGGGCAGTGGCACCAAGAGTGTGCAGAACACAGCGGAGCTTACAGCTACGGGCATAGTCCCTGATTTTCACAGGAGTTCCCTTTTGATCCCGAGCCGGCAGCCGCCGACGGGGAACCTTGCCGGAACAAAAATAGAAAAAGCCGCCGGAAATACCGCCTCCCGGAAGCAGAATTTAATGAACAAGTTTTGAACAGGCGGCCCGAACCCCTCGGACAGAGACTGCTGCGTCTCAACAATCCCGCCCGCCCGGAGTCCGGCATTAGGATTTGAACGAAATATCCCGTACCTTTCGGGAAACATCCGCACCATGACACCACATCTGCAGCTCCGCTCGTTCCGCTCGCCCGCCGACCCGGGGTGGGACGAAGCGATGGCCCTCTGTCGCGAAGCCTTTCCCCCGAGGGAGCGGCGCAGCGAAGAAGATACGGTCGCCGCACTCGCCGATCCTCTGTTCCGGGCCGACGGCATCCTCCTCGACGGAGCGCTCGTCGGCATCCTCTTCTGGTGGCTGTGGGGCGAGGTGCGTTACATCGAGCATCTGGCCGTGGATCCGGCTCTGCGGGGCCGGAACATCGGGGCGCAGGTACTTTCGGAATTCTGCCGCGGACAGCGGACGATCCTCGAAATCGAGCCGCCCGAGGAGCCCCTCGCCATGCGGCGCAAGCATTTCTACGAGCGGCTGGGCTTCCGGGCCAATCCGTACCCCTACGTCCACCCCTCCTACGGATGTCCCGACGAGCCCCATCC
>JAIDKM010000248.1 GCA_029051915.1 Alistipes sp.
ACGAGGAGGAGAAGGAGGTCGTCATCAAAAGCAACGTCATCAACGTGCGCGACGAGATCCAGCAGCCCAAGTTCCTCGGCAAGATCGACCTCTCGCCCAAGCCGAAAACGGAGGCCAAACCCGCTCCGAAAGCCGAGCCGGCTCCCGAGCCCGCCGTCTCAAAGGAGACTCCCGCCGCCGCGACGGACAACTCCGCGCCCGCTGCTCCGGTCAAAGCCGAGGAGCCCCAACCCGCTCCGGCTCCCGCCGCTCCTGAAGTCCAACCCGAGCCCACGGCTCCGGTACAAGCCGAGGAGCCGAAAGCCGCTCCCGAAACTAAGGTCGAGGAGCCCAAACCCGAGGCTCCCAAGGACAACATCTTCCGGCCCGAAACCGTTACGCTCACCGGCCCGCAGGTGCTCGGTACCATGGACGTCTCCGGCTTCGTTCCGGGCGGCAAGCATAAGCGCAAACGCCTCTCCAAGGAGAAAGTCGACGTTACCAAAGCCCAGAAGGGCGGCGGCGCACAAGGCGGCCGCAGCGCTTCGCAGGGCGGCCCGGGTGCTCCCGGCCGCGGCGGCGCACAGGGCGGCAGACCCGCTCAGAACCAGCCTCGTCCGGGCGAGGGTCGTCGCAGCAAGAACAAGAAGAACAGCCAGCCCGTCATTCGCCCCGAGGTAAGCGACGAGGAGGTTTCGAAGCAGATCAAGGACACGCTGGCCCGGCTCACGGCCAAAGGCGCCAAGAATACGGGCGCCAAGCACCGCCGCGACAAGCGCGAGGCGGCGGCCGAGCGCATGAACGAGGAGATGGAGCGTTCCGTTATGGAGCGTTCGACGCTCAAGGTTACCGAGTTCGTTACCGTCAGCGAGTTGGCCACCATGATGAACGTCGCACCTACGGAGGTCATCACGGCTTGCATGAACCTCGGTCTGATGGTTTCCATCAACCAGCGGCTCGACGCCGAGGCTCTGGCCGTCGTCGCCGAGGAGTTCGGTTTCAAGGTCGAGTTCGTGTCGGTCGAGATCCAGGAGGCCATCGCCGACGACGATACCGACAGCGAGGAGAACCTTGTGCCGCGTCCGCCGATCGTTACCGTCATGGGCCACGTCGACCACGGTAAGACGTCGTTGTTGGACAACATCCGCAAGACCAACGTCATCGAGGGCGAGGCCGGCGGTATCACGCAGCACATCGGCGCCTATAGCGTCGAGCTCAACGGGCAGAAGATCACGTTCCTCGATACGCCGGGCCACGAGGCTTTCACCGCCATGCGCGCCCGCGGCGCCAAGATCACCGACGTGGCGATCATCATCGTCGCGGCCGACGACCACGTCATGCCGCAGACCGTCGAGGCGATCAACCACGCGCAGGCCGCCGGCGTGCCGATGGTCTTCGCCATCAACAAGATCGACAAGCCCAACGCCAACCCCGACCACATCAAGGAGCAGCTCTCGCAGATGAACTACCTCGTCGAGTCGTGGGGCGGCAAGTACCAGGATCAGGAGATCTCGGCCAAAAAGGGTCTGAACCTCGACAAGCTCCTCGAAAAGGTCTTGCTCGAGGCCGAGATGCTCGACCTCAAGGCCAACCCCGATAAGAAGGCCGTGGGTACGGTCATCGAGTCCACGCTCGACAAGGGGCGCGGTTACGTCTCCACGATCCTCGTCCAGAGCGGTACGTTGCATATCGGCGACGTCGTCTTGTCGGGTACCTATACCGGACGCGTCAAGGCCATGTTCAACGAGGACGGCAAGAAGGTCTCCGTCGCCGGGCCCTCGACACCCGTGCAGGTGTTGGGTCTCAACGGCGCTCCGCAGGCCGGCGATACGTTCAACGTCATGGACGACGACCGGTCGGCCCGCGAAATCGCCAACAAGCGCGAGCAGTTGCAGCGCATGCAGGGCATCATGACACAGAAGCACGTTACGCTCGACGAGATCGGACGACGCATCGCCATCGGTTCGTTCAAGGAGTTGAACATCATCGTCAAGGGCGACGTCGACGGTTCGGTCGAGGCCATGTCGGGTTCGCTCATCAAGCTCTCGAAGGAGACCGTGCAGGTCAACGTCATCCACGCCGCCGTGGGTCAGATTTCGGAGTCCGACGTTCTGCTGGCCGCCGCATCGAACG
>JAIDKM010000249.1 GCA_029051915.1 Alistipes sp.
ATCTCGTGATCTTCGTCATGTTCGTCCAGCTGCTTATGACCGGGGTATACTACTCTGTTACGGGAACTCTCGGCTGGAATATCGTCTGGCTGTCGGTTGCCGTGGGGTTGTTGGTCGCCAACATCGTCTACTCCCATTCGGTGCTGGACTCCGTTCCCGACAAAAAGATGGGCAAGAAGACGATGGCTCACCTGATGGGTTCCGACCGCGGACAGATCGTCCTGTCGGCCCTGCTGAACGTGTTGCCGTACGTGATGGTCGTCGTCGGAGTCGCTCTCGGGCAGATGCACTTCGCCTATCTGGCAGTTCTTGTCGTCGCTCCCGTGTCGCTCTGGCTTGTGGGGTCGCTGAACGACTTCCTCCGAGGTCGGGAAACGCCTGCCGTGCCGAAACGCTGGCTGGGGCCGATGGGAGATTTCGACAAATACCGTCAGGCCGGAATCGACTGGTTCATGCTGCGCTGGCTCACGGCCCGCAACATCGTAACCATGTTCTGCATCCTGTTGATTATCGTAAACTTGATTTTCGGGTGATATGAAAAAGCTGTTTTACCTGGGTTGGTGGTTCGTCCGGGCCCGCCTCTTCGGAAGAAAAGCTCCCTTGCAGACCGTGCTGTTCATTTCGGACATCTGCAACCTGAGATGCAAGCATTGCAGTGTCTACGAGCTGAAAAATCCGCACAACATGACCTACGAACAGGTGCGCGGCCATCTTTTGCAGTCGTACAAGGCCGGTTCGAGGTTCGTCGACTTCGAAGGCGGCGAAGTAACGATCTGGAAGGACGGGGACAAGAACATAAACGACCTGATCGATCTGGCCAAGCAGATCGGTTTCTTCTCCTGCACCATTACGACCAACGCTCAGCTGCCTTTCGCCGGTTCGCATGCCGATTCGATCTGGGTCAGTCTCGACGGGGCGGGCAGATACCACGAGGAAGTGCGCGGACAAGGAACGTTTGCCAAGCTGGAGAAGAATATCGCCGAGTGCGGACATCAGCACCTCTGCGTCAATATGGTCGTCAATACGCTGAACGACACCGCCGTATACGACACGATCGAATACGCCAAAAACAATCCGGCGATCGAGAGCATTTCGATCAATTTCCATACTCCGTTCGAAGGTACGGAGTATCTTGCTCTGAACATGGATAAAAGAGCGGAAATCATCGACCGGGTGATCGAATACAAGAAGGAAGGCTATCCGATCATGAATTCGGTATCGGGTCTGAAGCTAATGAAGACCAATCGGTTCGCACGTCGTTGCTGGGTTACGGATTTCGTCTACCCCGACGGTACGCGGGGCCTCTGCATCGGCAGCGGCACCGATACCTGCGACCGGTGCGGTTTCTGCATGGCCGGAGAGATGGCTTCGGTCTTCTCGTTCAAACCGGACACGATCCTTGCAGGCTTGAAATTGCGGGTCTGAGAGGAATTCTTAAATTTTGAATTTTGCCATTGCAATTCATGACGAAAATGGAACGACACATAGCGATCGGCGATTATTGCTACGACCTGCCGGACGAGCGGATCGCCAAATTCCCGTTGGCCGAGCGGAGTGCTTCGAAACTTTTGGTGTGGCATGGCGGCGAGATCGGCGAGAGCCGTTTCTCGAAGATCGGCGACATGCTGCCTGCGGGCCAGCTGCTGGTCTTCAACAATACCAAAGTAATCCGGGCCCGGATCATCATGCACAAACCTTCGGGAGCCCGGATCGAGGTTTTCTGTCTGGAGCCGCATGCGCCGGCCGACTACGAACGGGCATTCGCCGTTACGGGCAGCTGCGAGTGGTCGTGCATCGTGGGCAATGTGAAGAAATGGAAGGAAGGCTACGTCGAGATCAACTTTGAGTACGAAGGCTGCGACGAGTATCTGCGGGCTTTCCTGGTCGGCGAGGAGGGGCGCGAGCGCATCGTGCGCTTCGAGTGGTCGGCACCGCTCTCGTTCGGTCAGCTGCTCGAACATCTGGGCCGTATTCCGATCCCGCCCTACCTGAACCGCGAAAGCGAAGAGATCGATAATACACGTTACCAGACCGTTTATTCCAAGTTCGAGGGTTCGGTCGCGGCTCCTACGGCCGGGTTGCATTTCACGCCAGAGCTTATCGAGGAGATGACGCAATGCGGTTTCTCTTTCGAGGAGGTTACGCTTCATGTCGGAGCAGGGACTTTCCTGCCCGTCAAGGAAGAAGATGCCGCCCGCCATCCGATGCACACCGAGCATTTCGAGGTGCGGCGCACGACGGTGGCGCGGCTTCTGGAGAAATGGGGCCATATCACTGCCGTGGGGACGACTTCAGTGCGGACGCTCGAATCGCTGGCAGCCCTTGCATGGCGCATCCGTCAGACAGGAACTCCCCTTGCCGACCGGACGATCGGACAATGGGAGCTCTACGACATTCCGCACGACTTCACAGGGCGCGATGCGCTCGAAGTCTTGTTGGACTACATGACGTCGCATGACCTCGACCGGCTGAAAGCCGCGACGCAGATCATGATTACGCCGCTCGGCTACGAGTTCCGCATTGTCAGCAACATCATCACCAATTTCCACCAGCCGTCGTCCACGCTGTTGCTGCTGGTCGCAGCTTATGTCGGCAGCGATTGGCGACGGATCTACGACTACGCCCTGACGCACGACTTCCGTTTCCTTTCCTACGGCGATTCGTCGCTGTTGATGCGGTAGCGAAACAGCTGCGCGGGCTGCTATGCAGTGCGGAGCCGGATCGTGAAAAAAATAACAGTGGGCGGCGACAAATTCCGATTATATTCCTATCTTTGCAGCGCGAACGGACAAAGAATATTCTGTTACCAAATAAATACTTACAACTATGCAAATTGTAGAAGTTCATGCAAGAGAGATCCTCGATTCGCGAGGAAATCCGACCGTCGAGGTCGAAGTGCGCACCGTATCGGGTGCTTTCGGTCGTGCCGCCGTGCCGAGCGGCGCATCGACGGGCGAAAACGAAGCGCTGGAGCTGCGCGACGGCGACAAGAGCCGTTATCTGGGCAAGGGCGTGTTGAACGCCGTGAAGAACGTCAACGAGGTGATCGCTCCGGCTGTCATCGGCATGAACGTGGCCGATCAGGTGGGTATCGACAAGACGATGATCGCCCTCGACGGCACGAAGACCAAGTCGAAGCTGGGCGCCAACGCCATCCTGGGCGTTTCGCTGGCCGTGGCCCGTGCTGCCGCCGACTACTTCGGCATGCCGCTTTACCGCTACATCGGCGGTGCCAACGCCAAGACGCTGCCCGTGCCGATGATGAACATCATCAACGGCGGTTCGCACTCCGACGCTCCCATCGCGTTCCAGGAGTTCATGATCCGTCCCGTAGGCGCCCCCTCGCTGCGTGAGGGTCTGCGCATGGGCGCCGAGGTGTTCCACAACCTCAAGAAGGTGCTGCATGAGCGCGGTCTCTCGACGGCCGTCGGCGACGAGGGCGGTTTCGCCCCCGCACTCAACGGCACGGAGGATGCTCTCGATTCGATCATCAAGGCGATCGAGAAGGCCGGCTATGTTCCGGGCAAGGACGTGATGATCGGTATGGACTGCGCTTCGTCGGAGTTCTACAAGGACGGCATCTACGACTACACCATCTTCGAGGGCGACAAGGGCGCCAAGCGTACGTCGAAGGAGCAGGTCGAGTACCTGAAAGGCCTCGTGGAGAAATACCCCATCGATTCGATCGAGGACGGTATGTCGGAGAACGACTGGGAGGGTTGGCAGCTGCTGACCGCTGCGATCGGCGACAAGTGCCAGCTCGTCGGCGACGACCTGTTCGTTACGAACGTCGACTTCCTGAAGAAGGGTATCGAAATGGGTTGCGGCAACTCGATCCTCATCAAGGTCAACCAGATCGGTTCGCTCACCGAGACCCTCGACGCCATCGAGATGGCGCACCGCGCAGGTTATACGTCGGTTACCTCGCATCGCTCGGGCGAGACCGAGGATTCGACGATCGCCGACATCGCCGTGGCTACCAACTCGGGCCAGATCAAGACCGGTTCGATGTCGCGTTCCGACCGCATGGCCAAGTACAACCAGCTGCTCCGCATCGAGGAGGAGTTGGGCGACGAGGCGATCTACGGTTACACCAAAGTCTACAGAAAGTAAGCCTTCGGGCTCTTCGCAAATCCCGGCGGCCGTAAGGTCTGCTGGGATTTTTTTGCCGTTTTTTTTGGCAAAAGCGAAAAAGTGTATTACATTTGCATCCCGATACGGCATCACTGCCGTCAGATGGTGGATGTAGCTCAGTTGGTTAGAGCGTCGGATTGTGGTTCCGAAGGTCGAGGGTTCGAGCCCCTTCTTCCACCCTTTTTTCTCGAAAAGAGGCGTCCGGTTTCTGCCGGACGTTTTTTTGTCTCCTTCCCGCCACGGAACGACTCGGTTCGGAGTCGCACACCCTGTCATTTTGGCAGAAATCCAAGCATGCTTTGGCAGTAAAAACTGCCAAAAGCGGATTGGCACACCGATTGATGAATAGAGAGTTGCAAGAGCGAAAGAATCGTTAACCAAATAAATAAACAGAACGACTATGAACGTAAAACCCTTATCGGACCGCGTGCTGATTCTGCCGAATCCCGCGGAGGAGAAGACGGCCGGCGGCCTGATTATTCCCGACACGGCCAAAGAGAAACCCCTGGCAGGCAAGGTAATCGCTGTGGGCCCCGGCACCAGCGAGGTGAAAATGGAGGTCAAGGCGGGCGATCAGGTGCTCTACGGCAAATATGCCGGTCAGGAGATCCAGATCGACGGCGTGGACTACCTCATCATGAAACAGAACGATATTTTGGCAATCATCTAAATTTGTAAATCGCTATGGCTAAGGAAATCAGATATAACGTAGAGGCGCGCGAACTGCTCAAGGAGGGTGTCGACGCGCTGTCGAACGCCGTGAAGGTTACGCTCGGCCCCAAAGGTCGCAACGTTATCATCGACAAGAAGTTCGGTGCTCCGCAGGTAACGAAGGACGGCGTTACGGTGGCCAAAGAGGTCGAACTGGAGGATTCGTTCGCCAACATGGGCGCCCAGATGGTTCGCGAGGTGGCTTCGAAGACCAACGACGACGCCGGCGACGGTACCACCACGGCGACTGTGCTGGCTCAGTCGATCATCGGCGTGGGTCTGAAGAACGTTACGGCCGGTGCCAATCCGATGGATCTGAAGCGCGGCATCGACAAGGCCGTCGCTACGGTCGTCGAGTCGTTGCGCAAGCAGAGCCAGGAGGTCGGCTCCGACTACGCCAAGATCGAGCAGGTCGCCACCATTTCGGCCAACAACGACGAGAATATCGGCAAGTTGATCGCCGAGGCGATGGGCAAAGTCAACAAGGAGGGTGTCATCACCGTCGAGGAGGCCAAAGGTACCGAGACGCATGTCGAGGTGGTCGAGGGTATGCAGTTCGACCGCGGTTATATCTCGGCTTACTTCATCACCGATCCCGAAAAGATGGAGGCTCAGCTGGAGAAGCCCTACATTTTGATTACCGACAAGAAGATTTCGACCATGAAGGAGCTCATGGGCGTCTTGGAGCCCGTGGCTCAGAGCGGCCGTTCGCTGCTGATTATCGCCGAGGATGTCGACGGCGAGGCGTTGTCGGCTCTCGTCGTCAACAAGCTGCGCGGCACGCTGAAGATCGCCGCCTGCAAGGCTCCGGGCTTCGGCGACCGCCGCAAGGAGATGCTGGAGGACATCGCCGTGTTGACGGGTGCTACGGTCATCTCGACCGACAAGGGCATGAAGATCGAGGACGCCACGCTCGACATGTTGGGCTCGGCCGATAAGGTTACGCTCAACAAGGAGAACACCACGATCGTCGACGGCGCCGGCAAGAAGGAGGAGATCGCCGCCCGCGTGGCTCAGATCCGTGCCTCGATCGAGAAAGCTACGTCGGACTACGACAAGGAGAAGCTCCACGAGCGTCTGGCCAAGCTGGCCGGCGGCGTAGCCGTGCTCTACGTCGGTGCCGCTACCGAGGTCGAGATGAAGGAGAAAAAAGACCGCGTCGACGATGCGCTGGCCGCTACGCGTGCCGCCGTCGAGGAGGGTATCGTGCCGGGCGGCGGTGTCGCCTACATCCGCGCTACGGCCGCTCTCGAAGGTCTGAAAGGTGCCAACGACGATCAGACGACCGGTATCCAGATCGTCAAGCGCGCCATCGAAGAACCGCTGCGCCAGATCGTCGCCAACGCCGGCGGTGAAGGCTCGGTAGTCGTCAACAAGGTGCGCGAGGGTAAGGATGCTTTCGGCTACAACGCCCGCGACGACAAGTACGAGGATATGCTCAAGGCCGGCATCATCGATCCCACGAAGGTGTCGCGCGTGGCTTTGGAGAACGCGGCGTCGATCGCGTCGATGTTCCTCACTACGGAGTGCGTCCTCGCCGAGAAGAAGTCCGAACAGCCTGCCATGCCTCCGATGCCCGCAGGCGGTATGATGTAATTGATCGTCCCAGCATAGGAACCCCCGGTCTGTTTGAAGAGCAGACCGGGGGTTTTGCATTTTCGGCGCTTCGGATCAGAGACCTCCGTCGACAAGCCAGCACTTTTCGGGGTTGTCGTTGCGCAGGGCCAGCATCAGCTTCTCGGTCTTGCCGTCGGCCAGCAGGACTTTGCAGGGTACGAAGACTCCGGGATACTCTCCCGAACGTACGGCCTTGTCCGTAGAGATGATCGCAAGACCTCCGTAGCGCGCTTCGATTTGTTTGCGGGCATTGGCGCCATAGTAGTAGAGAGCTTGGCCGAGCAGCGCCTCGTCCCACGGGCCCATTGCCCGCAGAATGCGGATTGCCGCCTCTTCGGCCGGTATGTCGGCCAGCTGTGTAGCGGAGACGGGCTCTGTCAGGTCGATCCACTGGATGTCTTCGGGTACGGTCGTCCATATCGCCTGTTCGACGGGTTCGTCATAAGCAATGTCGGTACTTTCCAGCAGCACGGAACGGTTGCCGCCCGGCAGAATGGCCGTGATGCGCAGATCGAGCAGTCGGCCGCTCGCCTTGTCGAAACGGTATTCGCGCAGGGTGTTCGATTCGGCGATGGAGCTGTTGAGTGCGTAGTCGCTCTGGCTGAAATCGCCTTGGGCCGGCATCGTTACGGTCAGCCGGACGGTGGCGGCATCCTCGGCGATTTCGTATTGCGCTCCTTTCGTCCGGGAAGCCAGGGCCTGTTCGGCCAGCATCAGCCGCTGCAGGTTGAGCAGCAGATCGAATTCTGTTTCGGGACGGTATCCTTCGGCCTTGCGGCACCATCCTTCGCCGAATTCCGGAAGCCACATGCGGACCGATTCGCCGTCGCAAAGGGCTATGCGACCCGCTTTCTCGATGCGCCAGCGCGTCGTGCCGCCATATTCGGCCGTTATGGTGTGGGGTATCGGCGGCAGCAAGGGGTTGGTGTAGGAGAAATTTTCGTGGGGCGCCGTCCGGATGAGGAGACCGATGCGGAGCGTCTTGAGGTCGTTCATCGCAG